>NZ_JBVVPQ010000012.1:0-35167 GCF_055811695.1 Bradyrhizobium sp. MI1.3
GTTGACGGCGACAGCGCGAGCCAAGCAACAATGGCCAGGCCATGGATGCGTCTCGCCGGAACACAGCAGATCGCTGACCAGCGGCCTCAAACTGGATCGACTTTTGGAGTAAACGACTTTGAAACCCCTCGACAACCCGTTCGGCACGAGGTTGTCACCCATGTCTTAGGTACGACCTGTTACCTATGTCTCCGGTCTGGACATCGCGGAATTTGGTAGCGGGAGAGGGACTCGAACCCCCGACCCCAGGATTATGATTCCCGTGCTCTAACCAGCTGAGCTACCCCGCCACAGGGTCGCGAGGGCCTGACAAGGCCGATCTCGCGAACGCGCGGCATATAAGGAAGGGGGCGGCGGGCTGTCAATCCGCCTTCGCTTCCGCTTAGCGAAAGCTTCGGCGGACATGGCCGCGGGTGGAGACGAATTGGCTTGTTTTGAGCTTAATTTCCGGCCGCACCGTCATGGCCGGGCTTGTCCCGGCCATCCACGGACGTCTTCGCTGCCGCCGAGAACGTGGATGCCCGGGACGAGCCCGGGGGCATGACGACGAGATTGGGGATGCGGAACAGGCTCCGCCTACGCCAAGGCTTCGGCGCGACAAGCTATTTCGGCCTTACTGTCGGATCCCCGCCGGGGCTGCCGGGGGGCGGGATCACGGGCATGGCGCCGTTCGTGCTAGGCGCCGGGGCGTGCATCTCGGGATCGACGCCGGAGGGCGGGCAGAGCACGCCGTCCGATTTGGCCAGCTTGTCGCCGAGCGGTTCCCGTGACTGGCCGGTGGTGGTGCCGTCGGCTGAGCGGTTCGGGCGGTCCTGCGGCGTACAATTCGTCGCATGCTGTGGGGATGGCGGCGCGGTTTGTTGCGGCGGCGTCGCCGGGGCGGGCGGGGCCTGCGCGATCGCGCTGCCGGAGGCGGCGATCAGGAGGCTGGCCAGAATGATGTTCGATGTGGTGCGCATGGGAGGGAAACGCGCGGGGCGCGCGCCCTGTTCCCACCCCCGAACATTACGATTTGAGGTAGCGGATCAACGAAAAGTGCCCCATCGGCGGCATCGGGCGGCGCTCCGCCAGCGTAACGCCGCCGTGCTTTGCGGCCCAGACGACCAGGCGGGCCCACGGAAACTCCGGGCGCCAGCCGAGACGGCGAGCCAAGGGCGCAAACGCGAGTTCGGAGAGTTTGCGCAAACCCTTTTCGGCGCCGATGTGATTGACCAGGATCAGCTCGCCGCCGGGCTTCAAGACGCGCACGAACTCGTCGAGCGTGCCCTCCGGATCCGGCACGGCGGTGATGACGTATTGCGCGACCACCGCGTCGAAGAAGTTTCCAGGGAAGGCGAGATTCTTCGCGTCCATCACCGAGAGCACCTCGACATTGCTCAGGCGCAGCGCACGCACGCGCGATTGCGCCTTGCGAAGCATCGGCTCGGAGATGTCGACCCCGCAGATTTTTGTGGTGCGCGCATAATCCGACAGCGAAAGCCCGGTGCCGACGCCGACGTCGAGGATACGGCCGCCGATGCGGTCGGCCTCGGCGATGGTCGACTGCCGGCCGGCGTCGAACACCTTGCCGAACACGAGATCGTAGACCGGCGCCCAGCGGCCATAGGCCTTCTCGACCCCGGCCCGCGAGATGTCTGCTGCCATGCCCTGCCCTATATATTTTTTTAGCCGCGGACCGCTTCTGCGAGCGGCCTCGTCGTGCTGCTTGCGGCCTTCGCGGCGGCGCTTTGAATGAAGCCGCCGCCGAGCACGCGGGCCTGGCCGCCAGGTGCGTCGTAGAACACGCAGGCCTGGCCCGGCGAAACGCCCTCTTCGCCGGCGACGAGCTCGACCTCGTAATGGCCGTTTGCGCCGCGCAGCCACGCCGGCTGGGGCGCGCGGGTCGAGCGCACGCGCACGAACATTTCGAGTCCATTGCCGATGGCGCAGTCGATGTCGCCATCGCCAATCCAGTTGACGTCGCGCAAGCTGATGCGATGCATCTTCAGCGCCTCGCGCGGGCCGACGACGACGCGGCGGTTGGCGGCCTCCAGCCGCACCACGAACAGCGGTGCGGCGGCTGCGATGCCGAGGCCGCGGCGCTGGCCGATGGTGAAATTGGCGATGCCGTTGTGACGGCCGAGCACGCGGCCGTCGAGATCGACGATGTCGCCGGGGTCCATCGCGTTCGGCCGCAGGCGGGTGATGATATCCGTGTAGCGGCCGGTGGGCACGAAGCAGATGTCCTGGCTGTCGTGCTTGTCGGCGACGGCTAGACCGAAGCGCCGCGCCAACTCGCGCGTCTCGGGCTTAGTCATGTCGCCGAGCGGAAAGCGCAGATAATCGAGCTGCTCCTGCGTGGTCGCGAACAGGAAGTAGCTCTGGTCGCGATCGGCGTCGGCGGCACACACCAGCGCGCGCGAGCCGTCGGCGCGGCGGCGCGAGGCGACGTAATGGCCGGTGGCGAGCGCGGTGGCGCCCAACTCGCGCGCGGTCTTCAAAAGGTCGCGAAACTTGACCGAGCGGTTGCACTCGATGCACGGCACCGGCGTCTCGCCGAGCGCGTAGCTGTCGGCGAAATTATCGATGACGGATTCGCGAAAGCGGTCCTCATAATCGAGCACGTAATGGGGAATGCCGAGCTTGGCCGCGACGTCGCGGGCGTCGTGGATGTCCTGGCCGGCGCAGCAGGCGCCCTTGCGATGGGTCGCCGCACCATGGTCGTAGAGCTGCAGCGTGATGCCGACGACGTCGTAGCCTTCCGCCTTCAAAAGCGCAGCCGTCGTCGATGAATCGACGCCGCCCGACATGGCAACGACGACCCTGGTATCCTCAGGACGGCCTTCGAGATCCAGACTGTTGAGCATGGGCCTTAAAGCGTTGTGGACGGCGGCGTTGGGCGATCCGCTGGGTGCTTCCAGCGGGACATCGGCGATCCCCCGGGAACTGAGAGTTCCCGAAAGGCACGGCCTGCCCGGTCGAAAGCGGTTGAGAGCTGTCTCTTTAATATAGGCGGCCTTCCGGTGAAGCAATCACGGACCCCGCAAGGTTTACGGCAATTCTTGCCGGGGAGGCAGAAATGGTGGGCCTTCGAGAGGCCCTGAGGCGGGGACGCCAAATCATCAAACCATTGATTTCATTAAATAACGTTACTCAGCGCGAGGATGGCCCGCTCCTTGCTCCCTCTCATGGCGAAGATGTTTCCAAGGGGTTGCCTGTGGTCGGTCGTACGTCAGATGTCGTGGCAAGCGTGCAAGTCCCGAGCGCGCAGCAAAAGCCTGCCCGGTCGCAAGCGCCGAAAGAGAACTCCGCCAACGACTCGTTCGGCTCGCTGGTGGACAGCAACACCCAGGCGATCAGCGACAGCGCGGCGTCCTCCGCGCAGGACTCCCCGCGCCGGACCGATTCATCCTCCTCCGCCTCGGACAGGAGCCCGCGCGATCGCTCGGCGACCGACAAGCCCTCGCAGAGCAAGGCCAGCGACGACACTGACAATTCCGCGTCCGCCAAAAACGACATCAAGAACGACGCCAAGAGCGACGCCAAGAACGATACGACGGCTGATGCGGCCAAGGCTGATAGCAAGACCAAGGACAAGCCGGAGGCGTCCGACGCCAAATCGGCCGACAAGTCTGCGGACAAGTCCGACGAGACCAAGGGGGACAAGGCCGACGGCAGCCTTGCCGCCGTTGACGCCGTCGCAGCCGCGCAGATTGACGCGACGCAGGCCGCCGCTGTGCCCGATCCAAACGCACTCGTCGTGGCCGTGCCGGCCGATCCGAACGCGGCTACGAACCAGGCCGCCGGCTCCGCCTCCTCGCCGCTGACGATTGCCGCCGCCGGCATCGCCGCCAGCGCGTCCATCGCGGCGCAGATCGCCGGCCCCAAGACCGATACCGCGACGCCGGGCGACAAGAGCGCCAAGACCGCAAGTGCCAAGGTCGATGCCGACACTTCGGCGACGCTGGCCGATGCCGCGACCGGGACGACCGATTCGACCGCGACCGATGCCAAGACCAATGGCGGCCTGATCGCCGCGGTCGACCAGGGCACGCCAAAAACCTCGTTCAAGGCCGCAGCGATCGCGCAGGGCGCGAGCGACGTCTCCAATATCGGCCAGGACACCGGCAAGGCGAACGCCGCGCAGACCTCGGCGACAGCAGCGTCCGCCACCACGGCGCATCCGCAACCGGACAAGCCGTCCATCGATGCGAACGCGGCCGACGCCAAGGCTGGGACTTCCGACCGCACCGCCGATGTGGCACCGGCGACGACGACCAATCATGCCCATGCCGGCACGCAGGTCGCTGTCCCCACCACCGACACCAGCGCGCAGGCGGCCTCGGCCGTGCAGGCGTCGCTGACCAATACGACTTCGGCCGCGACCGCTTCGACCGCGACGCTCACGGCGACCGCGGCCACCAATACGGCCATTCCGATCAGCGGCGTGCCGATCGAAATTGCCGCCGCTGCGCGCGCGGGCAAGACCCGGTTCGACATCAGCCTCGATCCGCTCGACCTCGGCCGCATCGACGTCCGCATCAATGTCGACCGCAACGGCCAGGTCACCTCGCATCTCACCGTCGAGAAGCCGGAGACGCTGCAGATGCTGCGGCAGGACGCGCCGCAATTGCAGCGCGCGCTCGACGATGCCGGCCTTAAAACCGGCAGCAACGGACTGTCCTTCAGCCTGCGCGACCAGAACTCGTCGGGGCAGAACTCCGGCCAGAACAACGACAATGGCGGCAATGCCCGCCGGCTGATCGTCAGCGACGACGACGCAGTTCCCGCAGCCCCGGTCGGGCGCAGCTACGGCCGCATGCTCGGATCGAGCAGCGGCGTCGATATCAGAGTGTGAGGAGTATTCGATCATGACTACCACGAATGCCGCCACCGCCCCGTCCGTCGTCTCCGGCACGACCGACCTGCCGAAATCCTCGTCTAACCCAAGCCTGGGCTCGAGCACCGGCGCGACGCTGGCCGGCAACTTCCAGACCTTCCTGACGCTGCTGACGACGCAGCTGCAGAATCAGAATCCGCTCGATCCGCTGGACACCAACCAGTTCACACAGCAGCTGGTGCAGTTCGCCGGCGTCGAGCAGCAGCTCAAGACCAACGACTCGCTGTCCCAGCTCGTCACCCTGCAACAGACCACGCAGGCGACCCAGGCGCTCGGCTTCGTCGGCAAGACCGCCCTGGTCGACGGCACGACCGCAAGTATGACCAACTCGTCGGCAACCTGGCATCTCAACGTGCCCAGCGACGCCACCGTCGACATCACCGTCGCCAATGCCAGCGGCCAGACCGTGTTCACCGGCAAATACACCGCCGGCGCGGGCACCGACGTTCCGTTCACCTGGAACGGAATGGGCAATGACGGCACGCAATGGCCCGACGGCAAGTACACGATCTCGGCCACGGGCAAGGACGTCGCCAACAACAATGTCGGCATCGCCGCGCAGGTGCAGGGCACGGTGTCATCCGTGGACCTGACCCAGTCGCCGCCGCTGCTGACCATCGATGGCGCCAGCTACACGATGAGCCAGGTCAAGAGCATCATCGCGACGGCCAGCAATTAAAGGCGGAATGCCGCTGTGTCGTCCTGGCGAAAGCCAGGACCCATCGCCACCGAAAGTCGTTTTGGCGCGAGGAAGTAACTCCGAGTCTTCGCCAAACTTCGCGCTGGGGTAATGGGTCCTGGCGTTCGCCAGGACGACGTTGAGGGCCGTGCGACACCCCCGCAGGCCTCTTTCGTTAGTAAAGTATTTACGAACACCCCCTCGGCCCGCCCGGACGCACCGTCCCGCCGGTCGAGACGGCTGCGTTCCAGCCATTTTCAACGAGAATTGTATTGAAGCCTTAGGCTTAGCGGATTTTTAAGTCGGCGGGCGTAGGGTTCCTGAGTGAGTTCAGTGGTTGAGAGTTTGTGAGTACGCCATGACAGAACCCCATCGCCCGAGGGTAAAATACGTCATCGGGCCGGACGGTAGTCCGTTGACGATTGCGGATCTGCCTGCACCCGGCACCAAACGCTGGGTCATCCGCCGCAAGGCCGAGGTCGTCGCCGCAGTCCGTGGCGGTCTTCTCTCCCTTGAGGAGGCCTGCAGCCGTTATACCCTGACGGTTGACGAATTCCTCTCCTGGCAGTTTTCGATCGACCAGCATGGTCTGGCGGGACTTCGCACCACTCGTATCCAACAATATCGCCAGTAGGCAATCCGGAAATCTGCGGCTTTTGACGAAAATCGGCCTCGCCTTGCGAGGCCGATTTTTTTCATGTTTCGTTTTGGCGCTACTTTTGTCGCAGCTCTTAACCTTCGTTAACCATATCGAAACCATCACCTAGGCAATAATTGCCCAGTCGGCCTTTCCTGTGAAAGCAGCCGAATCTGTCGGGGCGGTTGCTTGCAAGGTCTTGCGGACTTTCTGAAGGGTATCGGAGCCGCCCGGTTCGGGGCGATGATCGCGGTCACCGCCGCGCTCGTCGGCTTCTTTGCGTTCGTCATCATGCGCGTCACCACGCCGCAGATGACGACGCTGTTCACCGACCTCAGCGTCGAGGACTCCTCGGGCATCATCAAGGACCTGGAGCGCCAGGGCATCCAGTTCGAGCTGCGCAACGAGGGCACCATCATCATGGTGCCCAAGGACAAGGTCACCCGGCTGCGGATGAAGCTCGCCGAGGGCGGCCTGCCCAAGGGCGGCGGCGTCGGCTACGAGGTGTTCGACAAGTCGGATGCGCTCGGCACCACTTCTTTCGTCCAGAACATCAACCATCTCCGCGCGCTGGAAGGCGAGCTAGCCCGCACCATCCGGGCCATCGACCGCATCCAGGCCGCCCGCGTCCATTTGGTGCTGCCCGAGCGCCCGCTGTTCTCGCGCGAGGCGCCGGAGCCATCGGCCTCGATCGTGGTGCGGGTCCGCGGCGCGCTGGAAGCCCAGCAGATCCGCGCCATCCGCCACCTCGTCGCCTCTGCCGTGAACGGGCTGAAGCCGCAGCGGGTCTCGATCGTCGACGAGACCGGGCAGCTGCTCGCCGACGGCGCCCAGACCGATCCGGAGCAGGCGATGGGCGACGAGCGCCGCACCGCCTTCGAGAAGCGGATGCGTAAGCAGGTCGAGGACATCGTCTCCTCCGTGGTGGGGACCGGGCGCGCCCGGGTCCAGCTCTCCGCCGATTTCGACTTCAACAAGATCACCCAGACCTCGGACAAGTACGACCCCGAAGGCCGCGTGCTGCGCTCGAGCCAGACCCGCGAAGAGCAGAGCATGACCGCCGACAACAACGGCCAGGTCACCGTCAACAACGAGTTGCCGGGCAACCAGCAGAACGGCGGCGTTGCGGCCAAGGACCAGAGCAAGAAGAGCGAAGAGACCAACAATTACGAGATCTCCCGCACCACCAAGACCGAGGTGACCGAAGCCGGCCGGGTCAACCGCATCTCGGTCGCGGTGCTGGTCGACGGCATCTACTCCAAGAACGAGAAGGGCGATCTGGCCTACCAGGACCGTACCAAGGAGCAGCTCGACCGCATCGCCACGCTGGTGCGATCGGCGATCGGCTTCGACCAGAAGCGCGGCGACCAGGTCGAGGTCGTCAATCTGCGCTTTGCCGACGCCCCCTCCACCACTCCGATCGCGGAGCCGAGCGGCTTGCTCGGCATGCTCCAGTTCACCAAGGACGACGTCATGTACTTCGTCGAGCTCGGCGTGATGATGCTGCTCGGTTTGGTCGTGCTGTTCCTGGTCATCCGGCCGCTGGTCAAGCGCATCCTGGCATCGGACGAAGTCGCAGCCGCCATCTCCGGCGTCCTCACCGGTCCGGCGAGCGACGAGGCCGCGCCCGCCAGCCAGCCGCTCCTGCCGAGCGGCGCTGCGAGCGCGATCGACGTCGCCACCGTCCAGGGCCAGGTCCATGCCCAATCCGTCCATCGCGTCGGCGAACTCGCCGAGCGCAATCCCAACGAGACGGTCGCCATCATCCGCCAATGGCTGACCGAACCCGCGAAATAATCGAGAAGTGATCTGACATGGCCGCCGCCCTGCAAAACGCCAATTCCAACGACATCACCAGCGTGATCTCCACGCTCGGTCAGCGTGCCGGCAGCCGCGGAGGCGCGAAGGTCGACGCGGTGGCGGGACCGAAGCGCGCCGCGATCCTGATGCTGGCGCTTGGCGAGCAATATGGCGGCAAGATCTGGGGCTTGCTCGACGACGACGAGGTGCGCCAGCTCTCGCTGGAAATGTCGACGCTCGGCACCGTCGAGGTCGACACCGTGGAGGACATGCTGCTCGAATTCGTCTCGCGGATGTCGGCCTCCGGCGCCCTGATGGGCAATTTCGACGCCACCGAGCGGCTGCTCCAGCAATATTTGGCGCCCGAGCGCGTCAACGGCATCATGGACGAAATCCGCGGCCCCGCCGGCCGCAACATGTGGGAGAAGCTCTCCAACGTGCAGGAAGAGGTGCTCGCCAACTATCTCAAGAACGAATATCCGCAGACCATTGCGGTCGTGCTGTCGAAGCTGAAGCCGGAACACGCCGCCCGCGTGCTCGGCATCTTCCCCGAGGATCTGGCGCTCGACGTCGTCAACCGCATGCTGAAGATGGAGGCGGTGCAGAAGGAGGTGATCGAGAGCGTGGAGAAGACGCTGCGGACCGAATTCATGTCCAATCTGTCCCAGACCCGCCGACGCGACGCCCACGAGGTGATGGCGGAAATCTTCAACAATTTCGATCGCCAGACCGAAACCCGCTTCATCACCTCGCTGGAAGAGGACAACCGCGAATCGGCCGAGCGCATCAAGGCGCTGATGTTCACCTTCGACGACCTTGTGAAGCTGGATTCCGGCTCCGCCCAGACCCTGATGCGCAACGTCGACAAGGACAAGCTCGGCGTCGCGCTCAAGAGCGCCAACGAGGACGTCCGCAACTTCTTCTTCGGCAACATGTCCTCGCGTGCGGCCAAAATGCTCCAGGACGACATGGCGGCGATGGGCCCGGTCCGCCTGCGCGACGTCGACGAGGCCCAAGCGCTGCTGGTCAACCTGGCCAAGGATCTCGCCGCCAAGGGCGAGATCATGCTGACCAAGAACCGCGCCGACGACGAGCTGGTGTATTGATGGCCGCTCCGGCAAAATTCCTGTTCGACAACGACTTCGCCGCGCCCGACCGGACGCGCGAGAAGGCCGCAACCGCGGCCGAGATCGCCCAGAAGGTCGCGGAAGCCGAGGCGCGCGCCTATCAGGACGGCTTCGCCGCCGGCCAGCGCGAGGCCAAGGCCGAGAGCGACCGCCGCGTCGCGCTCGCCATGGAAGAGATCAACATCGCCATCCGGGGCATCGCTTCGGGCATCGGCAACATCGAATCCAAGATGGAGACGGAAGCGGTCGACGTCGCGGTCGCGGTGGCGCGCAAGCTGTGCGCCGATCTGGTCGCCGGCGAGCCGCTCGGCGAGATCGTCGCGCTGGTCAAGGACTGCTTCTCGCATCTGGTCGCGACGCCGCATCTCGTCGTTCGCATCAACGACGCGCTCTACGATGCCGCGCGCGAGAACATCGAGCGGCTGGCCAGGCAGAACGGCTTCGAAGGCCGGCTGGTGATTCTGGCCGAGCCCGAGATTGCCACCGGCGACTGCCGGATCGAATGGGCCGATGGCGGCGTCGTGCTGGAGCGCGCCGCCATCGCGGCCAAGATCGACGAAATGGTGGGGCGCTACGTTGCGTCCCGCAGGGGGAGTTAAACCATGAGCGACACTGACGGACAGGTCCCGCTGCCCGATCTCAACGGCCCGATGCCGCCTACCGGCACCGACGTCGGCTACAACGAGGACGAATATGCGACGCGCGCCGCCGCCGACCTCGAGGCCGTGTTCGACGTGCCGGTGCAGGTCTCGGCCGTGCTCGGCCGCTCCAAGATGGACGTCAGCGAGCTGTTGAAGCTCGGACCCGGGACCGTGCTCGAGCTCGACCGGCGCGTCGGCGAAGCCATCGACATCTACGTCAACAACAAGCTGGTCGCCCGCGGCGAAGTCGTCCTGGTGGAGGACAAGCTCGGCGTGACCATGACTGAAATCATCAAGACTGAACGCGCCTAAAGCGACGACGCGCGGCAGCGCGACCAGACGGACAGGAGACTGACATGCGGCTTCTCATCGTTGGCACATTGAAGGGCCAGCTCACCACCGCCACCAAGATCGCGATGGCGAACGGCGCCACCGTGACCCACGCCGAGGATAACGAACAGGCGATGCGCGTGCTGCGCAGCGGCAAGGGCGCCGA
Source organism: Bradyrhizobium sp. MI1.3 (assembly GCF_055811695.1). Classification (NCBI taxonomy): domain Bacteria; kingdom Pseudomonadati; phylum Pseudomonadota; class Alphaproteobacteria; order Hyphomicrobiales; family Nitrobacteraceae; genus Bradyrhizobium; species Bradyrhizobium sp. MI1.3. Next base: position 10,260 of record NZ_JBVVPQ010000012.1, read on the forward strand.
CCTGCTGCTGGTCGACGTCGCCCTCGACATCCGCGACCTCGTGATGCGGCTCGAGGCCGAACACATCCACGCGCCGATCGTCGCCTGCGGCATCACCAACGACGCCCGCGCCGCGGTCGCCGCGATCCATGCCGGCGCCAAGGAATACATCCCGCTGCCGCCGGACCCGGAGCTGATCGCAGCGGTGCTGGCTGCCGTCGCCAACGATTCCCGCGAGCTGGTCTATCGCGACGAGGCGATGGCCAAGGTGATCAAGCTCGCCCAGCAGATCGCAGGCTCGGACGCTTCGGTGATGATCACCGGCGAATCCGGGACAGGCAAGGAAGTGCTGGCTCGATACGTCCACACCCGCTCGGCCCGTGCCAAGCGCCCGTTCATCTCGATCAACTGCGCCGCGATCCCCGAGCATCTGCTGGAGTCCGAGCTATTCGGCCACGAGAAGGGCGCCTTTACCGGCGCGATCGCCCGTCGTATCGGCAAGTTCGAGGAGGCAACCGGCGGCACGCTGCTGCTCGACGAAATCTCGGAGATGGACGTCCGCCTGCAATCGAAACTGCTCCGCGCCATCCAGGAGCGCGTGATCGACCGTGTCGGCGGCACCAAGCCCGTCCCGGTGGACATCCGCATCATCGCGACCTCGAACCGCAACCTGGTCGAGGCCGTGCGCGAAGGCACGTTCCGCGAGGACCTCTTGTTCCGGCTCAACGTCGTGAATTTGAAGATCCCGCCGCTGCGCGAGCGTCCCCTCGACATTCTCGAGCTCGCCCAGCACTTCGTGAAGAAATACGCCGAAGCCAACGGCGTGCCGATGCGCCCGATCTCGGCGGAAGCGCGGCGCGTGCTCTCCACCAACCGCTGGCAGGGCAACGTCCGCGAACTCGAAAACACCATGCACCGTTCGGTCCTGATGGCGCAGGGCGACGAGATCGGTGCCGATGCGATCCTCACGCCCGACGGCGACCGCCTCGACCTCGCCAAGACCGCACCGGCCGTGGCGCATGCCACCATGGCCGCCGAGCAGGTGACGCGGGCACTGGTCGGCCGCACCGTCGCTGACGTCGAGCGCGACCTGATCCTGGAGACGCTGAAGCACTGCCTCGGCAACCGGACCCATGCCGCCAACATCCTGGGCATCTCGATCCGCACCTTGCGCAACAAGCTCAACGAATATTCCGACGGCGGCATTCCGATCACGCCAGCCGGCACCCCGGGTGAATATCCGCGCATGCCGATGGTGGGAGCGTAGGCGCTCCTGCCGAACATTGAGACTGCGAATGCCCGGGGCTGGTCCTCGGGCATTTTTGTTGGTGAAGTGCAGACAGCCTCCAGACTCTCAATGTCGTCCTGGCGAAAGCCAGGACCCAATGCCCCAAGGGGGAGTTTGGCGAAGATTCGTCGTTCGGTACTCCTACCACCCTCCGTCGACAGATTCCGCAGTATGGGTCCTGGCTTTCGCCAGGACGACGTTGGGGAGGCAGCGTGCATCAAACCCGCAGACTGCGACATGGCCGCACCGCATTCTCCGACTAGGTCAAGCCCCCGCAAAGCCCTATAAGCGCCACCGAGAACCACGCGAGGGTGAACATGTCTCAAGCTCAAATCACGGATTGGCTGGCGTCGCAGCGGCAGGCGATGATCGACCTGCTGCGCGATGTCGTGAACATCGATTCCGGATCCTATGACAAGGAAGGCGTCGATGCGGTCGGGGCGCGGTTCGAGCAGCATTTCGCCGAGCACGGCATTCCGTTCCGGCGCGAAAGCCACGCCACATTCGGCGATGCCATCCACGCCGAAGTCGCAAAGCCCGGCAGCAACGAGAAGCCGGTGCTGTTGATGGGGCATCGCGACACCGTGTTCGGCAAGGGCGAGGCCGGACGGCGTCCGTTCACGATCCAGGGTACGCGCGCCTATGGTCCTGGTGTTGCCGACATGAAGTCCGGCGTCGTCATGAACATGTTCGTGGCAACCGCCTTTCACAAATTCGGCGGCAACCCGCACCCGATCAAGCTGCTGATCACCTCGGACGAGGAAATCGGTTCACCCTCCTCACGGCCCGTGATCGAGCGCGAAGGGCGCACCGCGCGCGCCGTGTTCAATTCCGAGCCGGGCCGCCCGACCGGCAATATCGTCACGGGACGCAAGGGCGGCATCTTCATGCATGTCGCCATTACCGGCAAAGCCGCGCATTCCGGCGCCAATTTCGCCGCCGGCGTCAGCGCGATCGGCGAGCTCGCGCACAAGATCGTGCATATCCACGCGCTGACCGATCTCGACAAGGGCATCACGCTCAATGTCGGCCTCGTCTCGGGCGGGCAGTCCGTCAACACGACGGCGCCTTACGCGGAAGGGCAGATCGACCTGCGCTACGTCGATCCGGCGGACCGCGCGAGGGTGATGGCGGCGATCGAGACCATCATCGCGACACCTTACGTGCCCGGCACCAGCGCGACGCTCACAATCAAGGGCGAGTTCGTGCCGGTGGTGCAGAGCGCTGATTCAAAGGCGCTGTTCGAGAACTATCAGGCCGCCGCAAGGCAGGCCGGCCTCACGACGCTTCAGGGCGAGTTCTCCGGCGGCTGCGCCGATTCCGGCTTCACCGCCGCGGTCGGAACGCCGACCATCTGCGGCCTCGGCCCCGTCGGCGGGCTCGCGCACACGCCGGAGGAATATCTCGAGCTCGACAGCATCGTCCCGCGCGCGCAGGCGCTGGCGCTGGCGATCTTGCGGGGGTGAAAACAGGTGCCGTAGGGTGGGCAAAGCGAAGCGTGCCCACCGCTTCAGGTGCCGGGGAAAGATGGTGGGCACGGCGCAAGTGCGCCTTTGCCCACCCTACGAGACCTCCCGAACCTCACGAATAGCTCGGCGCATCCGGCCTGCGGAAGATCTGGATGGGGTCGCCCGGCACGATCGGATGACCGCTGAACATCGCATAGGCGTAGAGCGCGAGATAGGCGATCGCGAGCGCGCCGACCGCATAGAAGGCCCAGGTCGCGACGCGTTTCATCATTGCGCTCCATTGCTGTCCCGGCGGGAGGCTCAGGCAGCGCTTCTAGAGCGATGACGGGGAAAAGGCCAGCCTGCACGGCCCATCGCCGGCGGCGATCAAATGCCGCGGCGGACGTGGTTGGGAACGCTGACGTCCGCGAGCCTGACCGCGTCTTCGTCCTGATCCACCGCCACGTACTGACCGTGCCAATAGGCCAGCGCAGCATTGCGGGTCGAATTCTTGACGTCTCGCACTCGCCCGATGACGATGCCGTGCGAATGGCGCTCGATGAGCTCCTCGACCTCGCAATCGACGGCGGACAATGCGCCGACCAGCAGCGGAACACCGGAGACCGCGGTCACCCATCTGGCGCCCGCGAAACGATCGGCACCCTTGAGCCCGCCCTTGCCGGCAAAGCGCTCGGCGATTTCGAGCTGATCGGCCGCGAGGATGTTCACGCCGAAGGCACCGTAGCGCCGGATCAGCGGGAAGGACGAGGCGTCGCGATTGATGCTGACGATCAGCGTCGGCGGATCGACCGAGAACGAGCTGACCGAGGTGACCGTCATGCCGGTGATGTCCTTGCCCCGTCCGGCGGTGATGACGCTGACGCCGCCGGTGAGATGGCGCATGGCGCCGCGGAAATCGGCGGAGGAGACGACAGTTTGGGTCATGAGATCGCGGGGCACTACATTCATGGCATCGTTCCCGAGCCGGGGTCCCTGTCTATCTAGGTACGATCGTCCGCCGACAAAAGGTGGCTCAGGATCGAGCCTTCGAGACCCGCGAGCTCGGCCGAGCCGCGTTCGCGGGGCCGGGCCGTGTTAACCACGACGTCGTGGGCGATCCGCCCTTCCTCGATCACCAGCACCCGGTCGGCCAGCGCGACCGCCTCGGCGACATCGTGGGTCACCAGGATCGCGGTAAAGCCCTGGTCGCGCCAGACGCGCTCCAGCAACCGCTGCATCGAGATACGGGTCAGCGCATCCAGCGCGCCAAGCGGCTCGTCGAAGGCGAGCACACGGGGGCGCGAGACCAGCGCACGGGCAAGGGCTACACGCTGCTTCTGGCCGCCCGACAGTATCGATGGCCACTGGTCGCGCTTGTCGGTCAGCCCGACCTCAGTGAGCGCCTTCTCCGCGCGTGAATGCGCGTCGGAAGAGGCGCGATCGCGGCCGAGGCCGACCTCGACATTGGAGAGAACGCGGGCCCAGGGCAACAGCCGAGGCTCCTGGAACATCACGCGGATATCCTCGGGCTTCACGGCGTCGCCGAGCGAGATGCTGCCGGCGTCGAACTTCTCCAGGCCCGCGATAAGGCGCAGCAGCGTGCTCTTGCCGCAGCCGCTTTTGCCAACGATGGCGACGAACTGGCCGGCGGGGATGTGCAGGTCGATGCCGCGCAGCACCTCGTTGTCGCCGTAGGATTTGCGCAGGCCGCGGATGCTGAGCGGCAGGCCGGAGGTCTGCACCGGGCGCTCCTCGCGCACCACGCGGGCGTGAGGCGCGAAATTGGCGCGGGTTGCGAGTTCGGTGTCCGGAAGGGAGGTACGAAGGGCAGTCTGCATGTGATTCCCAGTATGTCTGCTCAGCGTTTCCAATAAGCGGGGTGCCAGGAGAGCGTCAGGCGCTCCAGCACGCGGGAGGCGCTGTCGGCGAGCTTGCCGAGCAGCGCGTAGATCAGGATCGAGAGCACAACGACGTCGATCAGCATGAACTCGCGCGCCTGCATCGCCATGTAACCGAGGCCCGAGGACGCCGCGATGGTCTCGGCGACGATCAGGGTCAGCCACATGATACCGAGCGCAAAACGGATGCCGACGAAGATCGAGGGCAGCGCGCCCGGGAAGATCACGCGGCGGAACAGCTCGCCGTCAGTCATGCCGTAGATGCGGCCCATCTCAATCAGCTGCGGATCGACGGTGCGGATGCCGTGCAGCGTGTTGAGGTAGATCGGGAAGAACACGCCGAGCGCCACCAGGAACAGCTTCGCGCTCTCATCGATGCCGAACCACAGGATGACCAGCGGGATCAGCGCCAGATGCGGCACGTTGCGCACCATCTGCAGCGTGGTGTCGGTGAGCTTGGCCGAGAGCTGTGACAGGCCGTTGGCGAGGCCGAAGGCAAAGCCGATGCTGCCGCCGATCAGGAAGCCGATCGAGGCGCGCCAGAACGAGACCCAGATGTTGCGCGCGAGCTCGCCGGAGAGCAGCAGCTTCCAGCCCGCAAGCAAGACGTCGCTCGGCGCCGGCAACACCCGCGTCGGCACGAAGCCGGTGACGCTGGCGACCTGCCAGATCGCGATGATGGCAAGCGGCACGATCCACTGGATCAGGCCGTCGACGCGCGGCAGGCGCAAGCTGCGCGGGGGTGAAACGCTGTCGATCAGGCTCATGATTGCGACACCTTCTGCTGCGGACGGAAGTCGCTGCCGACCGTTTCACCAAAAGGACCGCCGTTGAAGTGAAGCTTGGTCACGTTGCTGGGCTGCTCCAGCGAGAGCAGCGGGAACACCAGCTCGGCGAAACGATAAGCTTCCTCCAGATGCGGGTAGCCCGACATGATAAAGGTATCGATGCCGATGTCCTGATACTCCTTGATGCGGCCCGCGACCGTCTGGGCGTCGCCGACCAGCGCCGTGCCGGCGCCGCCACGCACGAGGCCGACACCGGCCCACAGGTTCGGGGCGATCTCGAGCTTGTCGCGCTTGCCGCCATGGAGCTGCGCCATGCGCTGCTGGCCAACGGAATCCATCCGCGCAAAGTTCTTCTGCGCGGCCGCGATGGTCTCGTCGCTGACATGCTTGATCAGCTCATTGGCCGCACGCCAGGCCGCGTCATTGGTCTCTCGAACAATCACGTGGAGCCGGATGCCGAAGGATAGTTTTCGACCGCGTGCGGCGGCCACCTCCCTCACCTTCGCGATCTTCTCCGCGACCAAGGCCGGCGGCTCGCCCCAGGTCAGATATTTGTCGACGGTGTCGACGGCGACGTCGATGCCGGCATCCGACGAGCCGCCGAAATAGAGCGGCGGACGCGGCGACTGCACCGGAGGAAACAGCAGCTTGCCGCCTTCGACATGGATGTGCTTGCCCTCGACATTGACGGTCTTGCCGGCGAGCAGTTCGCTGTAGACGCTGAGGAACTCGCGGGTGACCTCGTAGCGCTCGTCATGGCCGAGGAAGATGCCGTCGCCCTTGTTCTCGACGGGATCGCCGCCGGTGACGACGTTGACCAGGAGCCGGCCATTGGTGATGCGGTCGAGCGTCGCGGTCATGCGCGCGGCCACGCTCGGCGATTGCAGGCCCGGCCTGACCGCCACGAGATAGCGCAGCCGCTCGGTGAACGGCGCGACCGAGGAGGCGACGATCCAGGAATCTTCGCAAGATCGCCCAGTCGGCAGCAGCACGCCGAAATAGCCGAGCTGGTCGGCGGCCTGCGCGATCTGGCGCAGATAGTTGAAATTGACCTCGCGGCCGCCGGTGCCGGTGCCGAGATAACGGCCGTCGCCGTGGGTCGGCAGGAACCAGAGGATGTTGGCGTTGCTCATGGAGGTGCTCCGATGACTAGCCGTACGTCGTTCCGACCGCGGCAGCGACGATGCCGATCGATATGACGATGGCTGCGAATACGCGTTGAACGATACGCCTCATGTTCAAACCTTTTGAAATGGGGAAATTGGTGGGCACGATCACGCTGCCGGGTTGCGCCAGACGATGTCGCGGATCACGATCGGCTTCGGGATCAGGCCGAGCTTGTGGAAGCGGTCGGCGACGCCCTGCTGGGTCGTGACGATGTCGTCGGTGACCGGGCCGACCACGAAATTCGCGCGCTTGGCGGCGAGGGTCTGGATGTCCAACGGGACGCCGGTGATCGTGGCGAGCGATTTGGCGACCTCGTCGCGGTGCAGTTCGGCCCATTTGCCAGCCGCCGTCGTCACGTCGATGATCTGCTGCAGGATGGCGCCGTGATTCCTGGCGAAATCGCGGTTGGCGATGAAGAAGGAATTGGTCTTGGTGACGTCGCGCGCATTGATCAGGATGCGGCCGCCCTGCTTGGTCTCGCCGATCGCGAAGTACGGATCCCAGATCGCCCATGCCTCGATGCTGCCGTTGGCAAAGGCCGGCCCGGCATCCGGCGGCGTCAGATAGACCGGCGTGATGTCCGCGTAGGTGAGGCCCGCTTTCTCCAGCGTCTGCACCACGATGTTGTGCGCGCTGGATCCCTTGGTGAAGCCGACGCGCTTGCCCTTCAAGTCGGCGATGCCGCGGATCGACGAGTCCTTCGGCACCAGGATGCCCTGCCCGTTGGTGATGGGCTGGCCGGCGGCATAGACGATCGCCGCGCCCGCCGCCTGGGCGAACACCGGCGGGGAATCGCCGACCGCGCCAAAATCGATGCTGCCGACATTCATCGCCTCCATCATCGGAGGTCCCGACGAGAACTCGACCCATTTCACGTCGATGCCCAATGGCGCGAAATGTTTTTCCAGGGCGGCCTGCTGACGCGTGATAACCAGCACGCCGGTCTTCTGGTAGCCGATACGAATGCCCTTCACCGCGCCTTGTGCTTTGGCACTTGAAGCGAATGCGGCGGCTGCCGCAGTTCCAACGGATAGTTTGAGAAAGTCCCGACGTTGCATCCGACACTCCAGGCCGCGTGCGGCCGTCCTTCATTCGTGTTCGTGAATGATGGTGCGGCTGATCGGAGGTGTCGAGACGCGCGGAAAAATAGCGATGCAAGCACTGCGCAGTTGGCAGAGCGCATGATTATCTTTCAATCCACGGAGCGAACGCAGGGGATATTTTTCCGCACGCGAATGTGAAAAACGCACCTACCTGACCGAGAAACTAAAAAATCGCGAAAACAACCCCATGCACAGTAGCCGGCGCGTGCGAAAACAATGACTTACGTTTATCCGAACTTGACTTGACTCGTCGGGCAAAACAGGGGCAGGATGGCATCATGGCGGCGTTGCGGATGGACCGGTCCCTGCCGGCCTAATGCAGCCATCTCACGGGCAGATTCTGCAGCCCGCGAAACGCCCAGCCGCCGATCCGCACCGGCTCGTCGTCGGCGATCTCGAGCCGGACGGCACGGGCGAACAAGGTCGGTAGCGCGACGTCGGCAATCATGGCGCGCGAGGCCCAGGCTCCGGCGCAGAAATGCGGGCCCGCGCCGAATGCGACGCTCTTGGCCGTATCACGCCGCACGTCGAAATGGTCGGCGCGCTCAAAATGCTTCTCGTCGCGGTTGGCGGAGCCGAACATGAGGAATACGCGTTCATCGGTTTCGAACGCGACGTCACGGATCGTCCACGGCTTTGCGATGCGTCGCGGCGACATGCCGATCGGCGAGATCCAGCGGGCGTATTCCTCGAACGCCTGGAGCCACGACACCTCGCCCTTGCGCACGAGATCGAGCTGGTCGGGATGGGTCAGCAGCGCCCACACCGTGCCGGCGATCGCCTTGCGCGGCTCGTTTTGACCGCCGGAGATCGCGAGTTTGACGTTCGCGCGCACGCTCTCCATCGCCATGCCCGACGCGAGGAGCACGCCGAGGATGCTCTGGTCGGGATGCTTGCGCATCACCGGCAGGATGTCGTCGATCGCCGCATCGATACCCGACGTCGCCGCATGGCAACGCGCCTCGACGGCTGCGTCGCCGCTGTAGTTGGCGATGCCCTCGATCATGCCCTGTGACCAGGCGTCCATGTCGGCAAAGCCGATATTGGTGAGGCCGGTGATCGACTTCAGGCATTCGCCGGAGAACGGCAACGCGAAGTCGCGCATGAAATCGATACGTCCGGGCGCGATCGCGTCGATGATGCGATCGGCATGGGCCTGGAACAGCCCGCTCCAGTGCGCCTTCACCGTCTTCGGCGACACCGTCGGAAACATCGCGCGGCGCTCGACCTGGTGCGCCTCGCCGTCCTTGCGCATCATGTTGTGGCCCATCAGCCGGTTCATCAGGCCGGCAGGCTGGTGCGAGGAGAACACGTCGATCTGCTTCTCGGAGATCGAGATGTCGTCGCGGCTCGTCAGCAGCGTCGAGCCGAGCTGCGGCACGAAGGCGATTGGCGCCTCCTTGCGCATCTTTGCCAGCATCGGATACGGGTCGGCCCAGAACGCGGCCGGGTCGATGTCGATGCGCGGCGCGGTGCTCAAGCTTCGCTCCATTGCTGTTCGCCACCGAGGTTAGCGGCTTCAGGAGGCGCCGTCTGTCCCCAGCGATTGGGACAAGCAGCCTCAGGGCGTGTCTTCGCAAGTCGAATGGCCGACGACGGCGGCGTCGATGAGACATCCGCCTGCGACCGACCATGCGTCAGCCAATAGTCGTTCTGCCAACTCTCGTAACCAAGCAATTCGCCAAAGCGTCGTTCGCGATCATCGGACCAGGCTCCGGGTTCGTTTAGGAGTGCAAGGATGGTATCAACCTGCCACTCATGGCCGGGCAACGTGTAGAAGAGGCTCCGATATTCGAACTGCGGCGCGTCAGGACATGTTTCGATCAGCTCGCGTCTTATCAAGCGACCTTCAGTGACGTGCCTGTCGAACATGCGCCAATATCGAATGCAAATATCTGGCTCCTGGCCAATGATGTCCATGAAATACGCGAGCGGCTTGATACCCCTCAACATCAAGCCGAGCTCTCTGTTGGTGTGAACCAGATAAGGCAGTTGACGAAGCCGTTCGGGATGCATGTTGGGCATGTTGGTCGCGCAACGTTAATTTCTGCTGAGAGTCTCGTGCGGACGCGCCAGCCGGCACCGAGCTTTAGTCAGGATTTCCCGCCAGACCCGCCCCACTTCGTTTCGGACCCGAGTTCATCACTCCAAAGCACCCGCTATGCGTCGCGTGAACCGGCGGAATCCAACGCGTAGATCTCTCACCCTGAACATGAGGGTTATGAGCCATTCTGGCGTTCCCAGATGACGGAGTGTCTGCGCAATTCCCTGATCCATGCTCTGGCTCATATTCTGGTCGGTGTAATGCGTGCTCCCCTCACGGCTCCAATCAAGTCTCCAAGCGATCTCTTCTCGCAACGCGTCGACGCCCGACAGACGCCGAGCAAAATCCAACTCTCTTCTGGCGCAGATCCGCTCGATCCGGGGGCGGACGGCTTCATAGTAGTGGATGCCCCAGTTCTCGAGCCTTGCGTGGGTCGCCTCGTGTACGATGGCGGACGCGATCCATTCGACCGTCGTGCTTTCAGAATCGACGACACGCGCGTCGAGCAGGCAGGCGTTTATTGAATGCTGATAGCATCCGGCGCCGTGCGGAACCAATTGCACCCAGATTCGAAAAAGAATCTTCTTGATGCGCCGGTAGTGAAGTGGAGCAAACCTTTCGATCAGCCGCAGCGCGGCTTCGACGCGTTGCAGGGCTCGCTCGGGATCATCCGATAAAGATCCGATCCAGAGGCCGTCGACAACGCGGCTTTTCGACATCCACAGCCCGATTCTATCGATGAGCGAAGGTCCTGTCGCTGGGGAGCCGCGAGACATGGTGGTCGACATCTCTTCCGATCGAGCTAGCAGATCTCAAAGCTAATACAGGGGCTCCGCTTCGGCGGGTTTTACGATTTGGTTCCAACTTTATCGATCGCGGAGGCGATGTCCGCATCGGGTTTGGCACCGGGCCGGAGATCCGGCCCTATCCCGGCAGCAGCCGTGCAGGACGAAGCTTCGATGTTCGCTTATGGACCAGACCCGTCCCTCTTCCCGTATAGTAGAGGCTGCTGAAGCGGAGAGAACATGAACGTGGCGGAAATCATTCGACGTGCGATCGAAATCGGTGAACGGAACGGCAAGATTACCTTCGATGAATTGAATCAGCTGTGTGACAGCAGCACACTTGATCCCAAAGACGTTGAACGCGTTCTCAGCGCCCTGAGTGACGCGGGGGTTTGGGTTGAAGGAGACTGAAACCTGATTCTGGTTATATCGCTCTACAAGGGGTCATAGAGCGACAGTCCCGGAGGGCGGGCTGCGTGTCCGCCTTGCTCTCGGAAGCAGGAACTCGCGGGCCTGGAGTGCCCCTTAGTTCAGGCCGCGCGGGCCGGCGAGCAGGCGCAGCACGATCGCAAACAGCTCGCTCTGCGAGGAAATGCCGAGCCGCTCATAGGCGCGCTTGCGGTACGTCAGGGTCGAATGCAGGCTGATGCCGAGCGCCTGCGAGATCGCCTCGGAGCTGAAGCCGGAGAGGATGCGCCGGCAAACGTCCTGCTCGCGCGGGGTGAGGCTGGCGAGCGGCGCGCGCGTCGCGAAGAGCGCGGCGAGAGACTGCTCGGTCGTCGCCGCCGAGCTGTGCTGGAAATGGCGTGCCACGCTCGCACTGATGGCCGGCGCGATGGCCTGAAGCCGCGCACGCTGGGCGTCGCTGAAGCGGCCCTGGACCGCGATGCGATAGAAGTTGACGTAGAAGCAGGTGTCGTCGACCCAGATCGCGGTCGCGCATTTGTCGACGATGCCGGAATCCACAAAGAACATTTTGCGGTAGCGGGCGCCGTACATGCGCGGCGCGAAGGCGGGCAGCACGAGCGGCGCGCGGCCTTCGCCTTCGAACAGCGCATCGCGGTTGGGATCGGATTGGTGGAACTGGCCGGCATAGGCCGCGCCGAGATCGCCGCCGATCGGGATGTTGCCGGCATCGAGCAGGCAGTGTGCGGCGCCCGCGCGGCTCAGCGCGAACACCATGCAATGCCCGACGCCGGCCTGCCGGCGCAGTGTATCGATCAGGACATCAGGGAAATCCGGGCGACCGATGGCGAGCACCGCGGGCGTAATGTCGCCGGCCGATGGAGTTGAGGCCATGCCGTGGGGCCGCATTGGTATCCTCCGCCGAAGTTCTTTTGGCGGAAGATATCAGCAAGGGCGACGCGCCGGAAGCCTGCAGCTCATGTGCAGCTTCTGGGTCCCGGCTCTGCGCAGCAACGCTACGCGTTGCAGCGCGTCCGGGACAAGAGAGAGCGCGTCGATCAATGGTCTCCCGGACGCAGCGCAGCGCTTCCGCGGCGATGCGAAGCATCGTCCGGATCAGCGGTGCGCTGCAGAGCCGGGGTCCATGCCACCGCTACGGGACTGCCTCTACCCCGCCGCCGCCTTCGCCGGCGCGACGCTGACCGCGAGCTTGCCGTAGCGGTCGGTGAAGGCCTCCGTGTCGATTTCCTCCAGCTTGATCTCGCCGCTCATCACGCCCTGCTTCCAGGCCGCCTGCGCCGGATCGTTCTGGAATTCCGGCATCACCTCGCGGCCGAACAGCTCCAGCGATTCGCAGATGTGCTCGTGGCTGTTCTTGCCCGCTTGGTTGAGCAAAATGACCTGGTCGATGTGCGAGCCCTGGAAGCGCTTCAGCTTCCTGCGGATCGTCTCGGGCGAGCCGATCAGGCCGCCGCGCAGCGCCGCCTCCTGCGCCTCCGGATTGTCGCGCTTCCACTTGTTGTACTCGTCCCACATGTTGACGGTGTAGGGCGCCGGACGCTGGCGATTCTGCGAGGCGCCGTAGAAGCGCAATGCGAACTGGAAGAAGGTGGCGCCGTCGGCGCGGGCGCGGGCCTCCTCGTCCGTCTTCGCGCACATGAAGAACGACACCAGCGCCATGTTCGGGTTGATCTCGTAGTCGGCGAGCTTGGCGAGCCGCTTGGTCATGGCGTTGTAATAGGCGTGCACCCAGGCATGCGCGGCATCCGCGCTGACGAACTGGAAGCCGAGCGCGCCAAAGCCGTGCCGTCCCGCGCGCTCGATGGTCTGTAGTTGCGAGCAGGCCATCCACAGCGGCGGATGCGGCTTCTGCACCGGTTTCGGCACGACGTTGCGCAAGGGGATGTCGAAATACTTGCCGTGATGCTCGCTTCCCGCGTCCTTGAACATCGGGAAGATCGCGGCGACGGCCTCCTCGAACACCTCTTTCTTGGTCTCCATGTCGCGGCCGAACGGCGTGAGCTCGGTGATGGAGGCGCTCTCGCCCATGCCGAATTCGCAGCGGCCGTTGGAGAGCAGATCCAGCACCGCGACGCGCTCGGCAACACGCGCCGGGTGGTTGGTGGTGAGCTGGAGGATGCCGTGGCCGAGCCGGATGTTCCTGGTGCGCTGGCTCGCGGCCGCGAGGAAGGATTCCGGTGAAGGCGAGTGCGAGTATTCTTCGAGGAAGTGATGCTCGACAACCCAGGCGTGGTCGTAGCCGAGCTGGTCTGCGAGTTCCATCTGCGAGAGCGCGTTCTGATAGAGGCTGAGCTCGTCGCCGGCCACCCACGGCCGTGGCAGTTGCAGCTCATAGAAGATGCCGAACTTCATGACGCCTCTCCCAAGTATTCTTGAGTTTTCTTGCCGCTTATATTTTTGTTGCGGGCATCTTAATGGGTGGGGCGACGCTGTCTACGCAGTCGCAATTCCGCCTTGCGGGAGAAGGGGCTTTTCGGCGCGGCGGCCATTCAGGACCACACCGATGAAGGTGAAGCGCACCAGCAGATGATAGCTCGCCAGCATCGGAGGAAGCGCGACGACGAGAATGATCGCGAACTTGAGCAGCCCGGGCCAGTCGAGCTGCGACAGCGCGACCTGCAGCGCCATCACGATCGGCAGGTGGATCAGATAGAGCCAGTAGGATGCATCGGCGAGGTAGCGCCACGTCCGACTGAAGCCGGACATGAAGCGGAGGGCGAGGCCGAGGACCGCGAATGTGGACACCCAAATCGCCGGTGCGTAGAGGATGGCGGAGATCAGCCTCAGCGTGGCGAAGCTGACCGGCAGTTTCGGCGCGACAGGCAACGACAGCATCACGCCTGACAACGCGAAGCTGACCAGGACCAGGACGAGCGCGAGCAGGACATGCGCGAGCCAGCGTCGCTCGATGAGCCGCAGCAGATCGACCTGCCGATGCAGGAGCCAGCCGACGCAGAATGCGGTGCCGAAACCGATCCAGGCCTGCGCGTTGGTGACGAGCGATTGATCCGGCGTCCTCACGCCCATCACGTTGATCCATCGTGGATCGAGGCAGAAGGCGATGCCGATCGGGATTGACAGAACCAGGGGAGCCAGCGGATTTCGCATGATGCGGGCGAAGACACGGTCAAACGCTGTGCGTAGCGTACCTGATATATCAAGCCAGACAATTGCGCCGCGCAGCAGAAGCGTCGCGACATAGAGCTCCAGCAGCACATAGAGAAACCAAAGGTGGGTCAGGGGGAACTTGGGCAATGCCGGCAGCCAGCCGGACGTGGGGTGGATCGGACCGCCATTTGGAAAGTGAGATGCCCAGATCACGATCAGAGCTATCGGCATGAACACGAGCGGCCAGCCGATCACGAACGGCAGGCCGATCCGCTGCAGCCTGTCCCTGACGAAGCCCCAGCTCCCCCGGCGGTGAAAGCTCATGCGGGCAAAGAAGCCGGCCATCAGGAAGAAGGTCGTCATCCGGAAGACGTGGATGGTAAAGGACAGCAGGCCTAGAGCGACGCTTGGATGGATATCCTGGATGATCCAGAACCGGGGCGAGGCCGGCACAAACGACAATGTCGCGTGCAGGACGATGCCGAGCAACAGGGCGCCACCCCTGACTGCGTCGAGAGCATGGAGCCTTTCCGATGCAGGGGCGGCGGCGGTCGAGTGGGACATGGATAGGCTCGTTCCGGCTGGATGGGAGTGTATGCTGGACGGTCTAATCCATCGGCACAGGGCCTTCTCGCCTGATCCAAAAATCGGCTAGCCGATTTCGCGGCGCGGTTGACTGAGTTCAGCGCTGTCGGGCCGGCTCAGCGCCTCACGCCGGAATTCCGTCGGGGTCATGCCGGTTTCGGCCTTGAAGGCCCGGTTGAAAGGTCCGATCGACTGGAAGCCCGCATCCATGGCGATGGTCAGCACCGGGACCTCCCGCTGCGTCGCTTCGGACAGCGCCAGCCTGGCATCCTCGATACGGTAGCGATTGAGAAACGCATTGAAGTTGCGATAGCCCAGCCCTTCGTTGATCGCCTGGCGCAATCGATGCTCGGGAACGTCGAGCCGCGCCGCGAGCGCTCCGATCGCAAGGCCTTCCTGCCGGTAGGTTCGCTCCACGGTCATCAGATGATCAAGGCGCCGGAGCAGGATCGGGTCGACGACGACCCGCCCCGCGGTGGCGCGATCGGCGACCTGGGCTAGCTTCCCCGCCTCGCCGGATGCGATCGCGGCCGTGGCGTCATTGACGGCCATCGCCGGCGCGCTGAACAGGCCGATGCCGGCAAGCATGGCCACCACGAACAGCCCGAGCGCGGTCGGGAGACTGCCGGGCGCACCGGGAACCGCGACGGGAATTGCGGCGAAGCCGGCGACGGCGACGGTCGCGATGAGCACGACATTGATCGCAAGCATCGCCAGCCGCAGTCGGCGTCGCCGCGCGACCAGATCGGCGCGCCAGGTCTTGACCGTCTGAACCGCGGCAGCGAGGGCCAGCACCAGGGTGGCCAGAGCCAGGACTCGCCCGCCTGCGCCGGCCAAAGCGGGCCAGTTCGCCCAGCCCAGCGTGATCGCAAATCCGAAAGCCATGATGCTCAGCCACAGGGCGCCGTGCCAACGCCTCAGCACGAAATCGTCGTCGAACGCCGCGCGCGCCCACAGCCAGAAGACCGCAGGCTGCGCGGACAGGATCGGCAACGTCCACCACCAAGCCGTTTTGGGCAGGCTGGGCGCCGTCGCGATCGCATAGAATATGCCGCCTGCGCACATCGCGATGCCCAGCAAAGCCTGTTGGCCGGTCGCACGACGCAGCAACGCCACGAGAACGATCAACAGGAACACGCCGCTCGCCGCGCCGCGAAGTCCGAGATCGATCGCCGTCAGCCCTGCCGCGTTCACCACTCGTATCCCCGTTCGATGCCAAACTGTCGCATCGCCCTCGCACGGGTACAACCCAAACTTGCGCTTGTGGTCTGGCGGCAGCCCATCGCAACTCGACGGATTGATCCAGATCAAGGCGTCAGTGGCCCTGCTGCTTCTAAAGTGCGGCAAGGCAACGGCCCGGATGCCGTCCCAATCCCCACATTCCAGACGAGACCGAATATGTCGGCCCCAGACGACGCGACTTCGCGCGTGCGCCGTAAGCGCATGGAGATTTTCGCTTTCCTGTTCCTGACCGCGATCGTGATGCCCGTCCTCGCGGTCGGAACGGTGGGCTCGTACGGGCTCGGCGTCTGGATCTACCAGATGTTCGCCGGCCCTCCCGGCCCGCCGCCCTCCCCGCATTGATCTCCTCGAAGCGAAAGACAGGCATCATGGCCGAATCCAAACTCAACCGCCGCGCATTGATTACCGGCCGGGTGCTCAGCGCCGAGCGCGTCATCTCGCCGCCCGGGTGCGAGATCGCCAGCATCATCGTGCAGGCGCGCCCCGAGCGCCTGGACCAGCTGGAAGCCGCGATCACCGCCCTTCCCGGCTGCGAGATTCACGGCCGCGATGCGCGCGGCAAGCTCATCGTCGTGACCGAGGCGCCTGATGCCGGCAGCCTCGGCACGCTGCTCAACACGATCCAGTCGCTGCCCGACGTCTATTCGGCGGCGCTGGTGTTTCACGCCATCGAAACGGCTTAAGGCCGGGAGAGTCGTCATGACATCGCCAAAGCTCGACCGCCGCCAGATGCTGAAGCTCGAGGCCGCCGCCATCGCGGCAGCCGCTGCGGGCATGCCGGCACCGGCGCTCGCCGCAAACCTCGTCGCCGAGCGCGACGTCGCCGAACTGAAATGGGACAAGGCCGCGTGCCGTTTCTGCGGTACCGGCTGCTCGGTGATGGTCGCGACCAAGAACAATCGCGTCGTCGCCACCCACGGCGACATCAAGGCCGAGGTCAATCGCGGCCTCAACTGCGTCAAGGGCTACTTCCTCTCCAAGATCATGTACGGCCACGATCGCCTGACGCAGCCGATGCTGCGCAAGACGGCGGGCAAATACGACAAGAACGGCGAGTTCACGCCTGTTACCTGGACCGAAGCCTTCGACATCATGGAGGTGAAGTGGAAGGAGGCGATCAAGAAGCGCGGGCCGAACGGCGTCGCCATGTTCGGCTCCGGCCAGTGGACGGTCTGGGAAGGCTATGCGGCCGTGAAGCTGTTCAAGGCCGGCTTCCGCACCAACAACATCGATCCCAATGCGCGCCACTGCATGGCCTCCGCCGTGGCCGGCATGATGCGCACCTTCGGCATCGACGAGCCGGCCGGCTGCTATGACGACATCGAGGCCACCGATGCCTTCGTGCTGTGGGGCTCGAACATGGCGGAGATGCATCCGATCCTGTGGACGCGCCTCGCCGACCGCCGGCTCTCCGCGCCGCATGTCCGCGTCGCCGTGCTCTCGACCTTCGAGCATCGCTCGTTCGACCTCGCCGACATCGGCATGGTGTTCAAGCCGCAGACCGATCTCTATCTGCTGAACGCCATTGCCAACCACATCATCAGGAGCGGTCGGGTCAACAAGGACTTCGTCGCCGCGCATACCATCTTCAGGCGCGGCCAGACCGACATCGGTTATGGTTTGAGGCCGGAGCATCCGCTGCAGAAGAAAGCGACGGGCGCGGCGAAGGCCAACGATTCCACCGAGATGAGCTACGACGAGTACGTCAAGTTCGTCTCCGAGTACACGCTGGAGAAAGCGGCCGAGATGTCGGGCGTGCCGCTCAATCGGCTGGAGGCGCTGGCCGAGCTCTACGCTGATCCCAAGACCAAGGTTGTCTCGTTCTGGACCATGGGCTTCAACCAGCACACCCGCGGCGTCTGGTGCAACAATCTCGTCTACAACATCCACCTTCTGACCGGGAAGATCTCCTCGCCCGGCAACAGCCCGTTCTCGCTGACCGGCCAGCCCTCGGCCTGCGGCACCGCGCGCGAGGTCGGCACCTTCTCGCACCGCCTGCCGGCCGACATGGTCGTCACCAACAAGGAGCACCGCACCAAGGCCGAGCACATCTGGCAGCTGCCCGAGGGCACCATTCCCGACAAGCCCGGCGCCCACGCCGTGCTGCAGAGCCGGATGCTGAAGGACGGCCTGATCAACGCCTATTGGGTGCAGGTCAACAACAATTTGCAGGCTGGTCCCAACGCCAACGAGGAGACCTATCCGGGCTTCCGCAACCCCGACAATTTCATCGTGGTCTCGGACGCCTATCCGTCGGTGACTGCGCTCGCCGCCGATTTGATCCTGCCGACCGCGATGTGGGTGGAGAAGGAGGGCGCTTACGGCAACGCCGAGCGGCGCACGCAATTCTGGCACCAGCTCGTCCCCGCGCCCGGCGAGTCCAAGTCCGATCTATGGCAGCTCATGGAGTTCTCAAAACGCTTCAAGATCGAGGAGGTCTGGCCCGAGGAGCTGATCGCCAAGAAGCCGGACGTGCGCGGCAAGACTCTGTTCGACGTGCTCTACAAGAACGGCCAGGTCGACAAATTCCCGACATCGGAGATCGAGGACGGCTACGCCAACGAGGAGTCCAAGGCGTTCGGCTTCTACGTGCAGAAGGGCCTATTCGAGGAATATGCCGCGTTCGGCCGCGGCCACGGCCATGACCTCGCGCCGTTCGACGCCTATCACCGCGAGCGCGGCCTGCGCTGGCCCGTCGTCAACGGCCAGGAAACCAAATGGCGTTTCCGCGAAGGCAGCGATCCCTACGTCAAGCAGGGCACGGACGTGCAGTTCTACGGCTATCCGGACGGCAAGGCGCGCATCTTCGCACTTCCTTACGAGCCGGCGGCCGAATCCCCCGACAACGAATATCCGTTCTGGCTGTCGACCGGTCGCGTGCTCGAGCATTGGCATTCCGGCACCATGACGCGCCGGGTGCCCGAGCTCTACAAGGCCTTCCCCGAGGCCGTGTGCTTCATGCATCCTGATGATGCGCAGGAGGCGAAGATCCGCCGCGGCGACGAGGTGAAGGTGGTCTCCCGCCGCGGCTTCATCCGCGTCCGCGTCGAGACGCGCGGCCGCGACCGGCCGCCGCGTGGCCTCGTCTTCGTGCCGTGGTTCGACGAATCCAAGCTGATCAACAAGGTGACGCTGGACGCGACCGATCCGATCTCGCTGCAAACCGATTACAAGAAGTGCGCCGTGCGCATCGAGCGGGTGAACGTGTCATGATGAAACGATTTGGAGTAGCGCTGCTCGCAGTCGCGATCGCGGCTGGCGCGAGTTCGCTGACCGCGCAGACGGTGACGTCAGGCTTGCGCGGCCCGACCCCGCTCAACGACGAAGGGCCGGCGCCGCCGATGCTGCCGAACCGCAACACCTCCGAAAGGGAAGTGCGCAACTATCCGGAGCAGCCGCCGGTGATCCCGCATGCGATCGACGGCTATCAAGTCGATCTCAACGGCAACAAGTGCCTGTCCTGCCACGCGCGGGCGCGCATCGCGGAATCGCAGGCGCCGATGGTCTCGATCACCCACTTCATGGATCGCGACGGCCAGTTCCTGGCTTCGATCTCGCCGCGCCGCTTCTTCTGCACGGAATGCCACGTGCCGCAGAACACGGCGACGCCGCCCGTCAGCAACGACTTCACCGACATCGACACGCTGCTGTCGCGCGCAAGCCCCGGTGGCCGCCGATGACGACGACCGCTGATGAACCCGGCGAGGGAATGAAGGCCAAGGGCGGCTTCGTCGCGCGAAGCTTGGACTTTGCGCGCGAGCTCTGGCAGGTGCTGATCCGTCCGAGCTCGGTGTTCGGGCTTGGTGTGCTGGTGCTGGCGGGCTTCATGGCCGGCGTGATCTTCTGGGGCGGCTTCAACACCGCACTGGAATTGACCAACACCGAAAAATTCTGCACCGGCTGCCACGAGATGAAGGACAACGTCTATGCCGAGCTGAAGTCGACCATCCACTTCGCCAACCGCTCCGGCGTGCGGGCGACCTGTCCGGATTGCCACGTGCCGCACAACTGGACCGACAAGATCGCCCGCAAGATGCAAGCCTCCAAGGAGGTCTGGGGCAAGATCTTCGGCACGATCGATACCCGCGAGAAATTCCAGGATCACCGGCTCGAGCTGGCGGCGCATGAATGGGCGCGCTTCAAGTCCAACGATTCGCTGGAATGCCGCAACTGCCACAGCGCCGATTCCATGGACATCACCAAGCAGTCGCCGCGGGCCTCGGTCGCCCACCAGCGCTTCCTGTTCACCAAGGAAAAGACCTGCATCGACTGCCACAAGGGCATTGCCCACCATCTGCCCGACATGCGCGGCGTTCCCGGCTGGCAGTAGCCTCGGCGAGGCCTGAGCGCGCGCCTCGTCCTTCGAGACGACCGCTTTGCGGTCTCCTCAGGATGAGGCTAGGCGGCATCTTCGCCCGTCGAGATAGCCGCCGCGCAGTCCGTCCTCATCCTGAGGGCCCACCAAAGGTGGGCGTCTCGAAGGATGGCCGCAGAAACAGCCTTTGAATGCGGCCGCCCTGCGCTTGAACCCTTGGGGCGAATGGTTAGTTTCGGCAGATGGCGAATCGCTCCGTTTCGCCCCTTCTCAAGACAGACATGGCCACATTCACCCCGCATCAGGATGCCGCGCTCAAGGCCGTTGGCGACTGGCTCAAGGCCAAACCCGGCCGCAACGGTACGCCGCCGGTGTTCCGTCTGTTCGGCTATGCCGGCACCGGCAAGACCACGCTGGCGCGGCACATCGCCGACGGCGTCGACGGCGAGGTGAAGTTCGCCGCCTTCACCGGCAAGGCGGCGCTGGTCATGCGCAACAAGGGCTGCGACGAAGCCTCCACCATCCATTCGCTGATCTATCGCACCCGCGAATCCGGCGAGGAGCAGCCGAGCTTCGAGCTGTGGGACGACGCCCCGGCCTCCAAGGCCAAGCTGATCGTGATCGACGAATGCTCGATGGTCGATGCCGAACTGGGCCGCGACCTGATGTCGTTCGACTGCCCGCTGCTGGTGCTGGGCGATCCCGCGCAGCTGCCACCGATCCAGGGCGGCGGCTTCTTCACCAATACCGAGCCGGACGCAATGCTGACCGAGGTGCACCGTCAGGCCCAGGACGACCCGATCGTGCGGATGTCAATGGACGTCCGCGAGGGCCGCGAGCTCGACATCGGCCGCTACGGCGAGAGCGAGGTGGTGTCGCGCAAGGAGCTCGACCCCGATCGCGTCATGGCCGCCGACCAGGTCCTGGTCGGCCGCAACAACACGCGGCGCGCGTACAATATGCGGGTGCGCCAGCGCCAGAACATCGAAGACGTTTTCCCCGTCGCCGGCGACAAGCTGGTCTGCCTGCGCAACAACCGCAAGAAGGGCCTGTTCAACGGCGGCCTGTGGCGCGTGAAGTCGCGCAACACCTCGCGCTCGAAATCCCGCATTCTCAGCATGAGGCTGTCGCCGGACGAGGATCTCGGCCACAAGGTGACCAAGGTCTCGGTGCGCGCCGATTGCTTCGAGGGCGGTGTCGAGGCCATCGCCTGGGAGCAGCGCAAGCCCTATGACGAGTTCGACTATGGCTACGTGCTGACCGTACACAAGTCGCAGGGGTCGCAATGGGACGACGTCGTGCTGTTCGACGAGAGCTTTGCGTTTCAGGAGAGCCGGGCGAGGTGGCTGTACACGGGGATCACGCGGGCGGCGAAGCGGCTGAGCATTGTGGTGTGAAGCTGCCGTAGCCCGGATGAGCGAAGCGATATCCGGGACAGAAGGACCCGCATGTCGCTACGCTCATGCGGGCTACGAATTCGAGCCCGGCCCTCACTTCCCCACAACAAAATAAAAATCCTCGCGGCCCGGCGGCGAGCCGTACGAAAACGGCTGCTGCTCGTGCTTGGTCACAAGCCAGACGTCGTCGCGGACGATGTCGAACAGTTTTCGGATCTCGACGCGCGGCACCTTGATTTCGCGGGCGAGTGCGGTGGCGAACGGGCTGTCGGCGCCGCCGTCGCCGTCCATCGCGGTCTCGCCGTGCTTGGCGGCGTAGACCACCATGAAGCCGGCGCCGGGCTCGATGTTGGAAAAGCCCTTGTCCACCAGCTTCAGCGACAGCGTGCGCTGCATGGTCGGCGCGAACGGATTGTCGCGGCAGGCATCCAGCATGACCAGACGTACTTTTCGCGCAGCGCCCACCGCCGCGATCACCTGCTCCAGCGCAACCGCCTGGGTCTCGGCGTCCCTGTCGGCGGCAAGCTTGGCATCGACGGGAACGAGATAGTTAACGCCGCCGATCTCGAAACCGTGGCCGGCGTAATAGACCACCGCCCAATCCGCCTTCTCCGCTTCGGCCGCAAACGTCTGCAACGCTTCGAAGAACTTGTCGCGGGTGAGGTCGCTGACGGATATCACGGTCTGGAAGCCGACGTCGCGCAGCGCGGCCGCGATCATTTTCGAGTCGCGTGGCGGATTGGGCAAGGCGTGGACGTTCTTGTAGGCGCCGTTGCCGATCACAAGTGCCACACGGCGCCCTGCGGATCCGGCTGACGGCTGCGGTGTCAGCGCAGCCAATCGCTCCTGCGCGATGGCGCGGGCGCGCGCGACGTCGAGCTCGTCGAACTTCGTCAGCGAATAGGCCGCCGCACGATAGTCGGCACGGGCCTGGGCGAGATCCTTCTTGCGCTCGTAGATCTGGCCGCGACCCGAATGTGCGCGCACATTGTTCGGGTTGATCTGGATCGCAATGTTGTAGTCCTTCAGCGCGGCGTCGAGATCGCCTTTCAGCATGTTGACGTCGGCGCGATTGTTAATCGCGTACGTGTTCTTCGGCTGCTTCTCGATCAGACCGTTGCAGTCGGCGAAGGCCTGGTCGAACTTGCCCATCATGCCGTAGGTGATGCAGCGGTTGCCGGTGATCTGCGGCGCGGCCGGTTCGATCTTCTCGGCCTCCGCGAAATCGGCGATGGCGCCGTCAAAATCCTGCATCAGCGTGCGCACGCGGGCGCGGTTGGTGTAACCGAGCAGGAATTTTGGCGCGTATTTG
The DNA here is from genome assembly GCF_055811695.1 of Bradyrhizobium sp. MI1.3. Lineage (NCBI taxonomy): Bacteria > Pseudomonadati > Pseudomonadota > Alphaproteobacteria > Hyphomicrobiales > Nitrobacteraceae > Bradyrhizobium > Bradyrhizobium sp. MI1.3. The sequence goes on from NZ_JBVVPQ010000012.1 coordinate 33,145, forward strand.
ATCGACAGGTTGAAATCGTCGAGCGCGCTTTGCAGCGCGCCCCGGCGCAGCTGGATGATGCCGCGGTTGTTGTAGGGGACACCGTAGGTCGGGCGCTTCTGGAGCGCGAGGTTGTAGTCCGCCATCGCATGGTCGTCCTGACCCGTCCGCTCATAGGCGAGGCCGCGCAAATTGAGCGTGACGACATTGTCGGGATCGAGGTCGACGGCCATGGACAAGGTCTCGATCGCGTGGCCGTAGTCGCGCTTGTTGATCAGCGTATTGCCGCGCACGGAGAGCGCGATGCCCTTGTCCTTGCCGGTGACACGGTCGGCGTTGAGCAAATTGTCGCAGGCCTGCGCCCTCGCCTGCGCATCCGCCTGGCGGTCGCGGCAAAGGGCGAGGTCGTCGCCGGGTTGCGGTGCGGCCGCCGCGATCGAGCTCCAGGCGGCCAGGATGGCGAGAACGACGATGAGGGTCAGGGATGCGACGCGCAGCATGTTGTCAGGTCAGCTCCAGCCATCATTCTTTAGGTCGATCACCGATCGCGCCGGTTCATCTAGCGCGGAGTTCCGGTCCTCGCCAAGCCGGGCTGCTCCAGGCGGCGCGTTTCACAGACTCGTGTCCGTCCGGCCGTAACAATCGCCCGGTCCGCCCGTATCTCGAATGTCCGAAAATGCCGGCCAGGCTGTTCGCCCGGCCCCAACCGCCCTAGACTGTCAGACCTTCGGAAAGAGGATCGCCATGCGCCGACCTGCCGTCCTGTCCCTGCTCGCCGCAACCACCGCCCTGACGCTGGCCTTTGCCGCGCCGACCCGAGCCGCAGAGGATGCGGTCGTGATCCCCGCTCCCGCCGTTGACGCGACGCCCGCAAGCGGGATCCAGACCGCCGTGATCGCCGGCGGCTGCTTCTGGGGCGTGCAGGGCGTGTTCCAGCACACCGCGGGCGTCGTCAACGCGGTCTCCGGCTACGCCGGCGGCACCAAGGCGACAGCCGACTACCAGACCGTCTCGAGTGGCCGGACCGGCCACGCGGAATCCGTCGAGATCAAATACGACCCGAAGAAGATCTCCTACGGCAAGATCCTGCAGATTTACTTCTCGGTGGCGCACGACCCGACCCAGCTCAACCGGCAGGGCCCCGACAGCGGCACGCAATATCGCTCGGCGATCTTCACCACCTCCGACGAGCAGAAGAAGGTGGCCGAGGCCTATATCGCCCAGCTCAACGGCGCCAAAGTCTTCAGCAAGCCGATCGCGACCAAGGTCGGCGCGCTGGAGGCGTTCTATCCGGCGGAGGCCTACCACCAGGATTATCTGACCCTGCACCCGAACCAGCCCTATATCGCCTACAACGACCTTCCGAAGGTCGAGAACCTGAAAAAGCTGTTCGCGGATAACTATATCGAGAAGCCGACGCTGGTGAGCGCCAGCAAGGCCACCAACTGATCGCAAGATCACTGAACAAGATCACGGAAAACAAGTTCACCGAAAAAACGGGAGACCCATGCCCGACACCAAGACGAAAACCACGGACGACAAGGTCATCAAGAGCGAACAGCAATGGCGCAACGAGCTGTCGCCGATGCAATACGCGGTGCTGCGCGAGAAGGCGACCGAGCGTCCCTTCTCCGGCGAATATGAGCACGACCACCGCGCCGGTACCTATACCTGCGCCGGTTGCGGCAATGTGCTGTTCGAGTCCGACGCGAAGTTCGATTCCGGCTGCGGCTGGCCGAGCTTCACCCAGCCCGCCGCCGAGGGCCATATCGATGAGGAGCGGGACGTCAGCCACGGCATGATCCGCACCGAGGTGCTGTGCGCCAAGTGCAGCGGCCATCTCGGCCATGTCTTCCCCGACGGCCCGGGGCCTACCGGCTTGCGTTACTGCATCAATTCCGCAGCGCTGAAGCTCGAGCCCAAATAAACCTTGCGCGGGGGGGGGGGGGGGGCCGGCGGAGCCCCGGGGGGGGGGGGGGGTGTTTTTTGGTGGGGGGGGGGGGGGGGGGGGGGGGGGGGGGGGGGGGGGGGGGGGGGGGGGCGG
>NZ_JBVVPQ010000012.1:35177-58728 GCF_055811695.1 Bradyrhizobium sp. MI1.3
CCCCCCGCCCCCCCCCCCCCCCCGGGCCCCCCGCGGTGGGTTTACCCAAAACAACCCCCCCCCCCCCCCCCCCCCCCCAAACACCCCCCCCCCCCCCCGGGGGCCCCCCCCCCCCCCCGGGGGGCCGCGATGTGCTTTTCTTCCCTGGTGGTGCGGCCGGCCATGGCGTTGCGGCGGCCGCCAGGGAGGATGCCATGACGCTTGGGACCATCCTGATCATCCTGGTGATCATTTATCTCGTCGGCGGCTTGTCGGGCCGCATCGGTGGCTACGGCTACGGAATGGGTCATTCCGGCATGGGGATCGGCGGCCTCGTCCTGGTGGTGCTGCTCGTGCTGCTGCTCCTTGGCAAGCTATAAACCATCCAAGCAACTGATATTATTGCAATTTTCTGAGTTGCGGAGCTGCCATGCGCGGATTCATCATCTCGCATCGCGGGGGTCGCAATTTTGTCAAAACGAGCTATATTAGAGGACGAAAATGACATGTGCGGCGCCCACTCAATGGTGGCCTCTGCCCGTCCCAACCCCACGCGCTTAAAGCCCCAGAGAGATCACGAGGTCTTTGACCATGCGTCCATTGCGTCCGTTCAACTTCAACACTTCCGCCGAACTCTTCCCCGCTGCGATCCGCAAGAAGAAGCGTGCAGGCTTCACCTATCGCCGGTTCGGCACCGCGGCCGAAGCCGTGCAGTTCGCGATGGAGCAGTTGCCGACGGACTCGCTGAACGGCGCCTATCTTCAGGTCGAGGAAGCGCGCTTCGACCAGAACGGCATCCGTTCGCTCTATGAGAGCGAAGCCTTCCCGCTGCCCCGTCACCGCAAGCCGGTGGAAGCCAGCACCGACGCCGCCGACGCGGCGTAAATTTTCGTAAAGCACCTCCGATGTGCGCTGAAAGCGCGGTGGCCGAAAGGCCGCCGCGCTTTTTGCATTTTCGGGAGTGTCAGATGCGCGGCTGCTTGTCGAGCCAGCGGCGCAGCAGGCGCACGTTGCGCATGTTGGCCCGGAACATGACGTCAAAGGCGTCGCCCGCGAACGGGACGATGCCGACGACGCCGTCGAGGGCGACATTGCCGAGCATGCGCGCGGTGATGTACCAGGGCGCCCCGAGCGCCCTCGCCTCTCGCACCAGCCAGAGCGAGATCGCGGTGGTGATGATGTCACCGACGACGGGGATCAGTCCGATCAAGCCGTCGATGCCATAGCGGATATTGGTTCCGGGCAGCACGAAGGCCACGTCGAGCAGCTTTGCGATCGCCTCGATCCGCGCGATCCGCTGCTCGCGCGTCAGATTGCCGAACGGGTTGCCGGCGAAGGGACTGTCCTTGCCGAACTCGAAGCGAAACTCGCGAAAGCCCTGCTCCAGTGTTTCGGGCCGGATCTCACGACCGTCCTGATCGATGATCGGCCCACGCCCCTCGCTGCCCGAAGAGGCCGCACCCGGGCGGCTTCCCGAATGGGATCGACGCGGGGCAAGAATATCGTCATCGGACATGGTCATGGCCTGTAGGGAACGCACCAGCACGGCGGAGGTTGCTGCGGCGTGATCGAAGGTCGCGCCCTCAAGTCGGTGCCGCCGCCGGCTGCGGCTCCGCGACATATCTGTGCACGAGCCAGGATGAAATCACCGCCGGCACGAACCCGACGAGGCCGTACAGGATGAACTGCACCGCGCCCGAGTCCGGCCCGCGCGAGCTATAGGTCAACGAGGCCAGGATGAAGGCGAACACGCCGACCAGCAGCATCCGCAGCACCGGGCCGATCCGCCGGATGTGGACCAGGATGTCGTCGACCGCCCCGATCATCAGCGAGGGCAGGAAGCCGAACAGATAGCTGTATTGCAGGGATTTGAAGAACACCGCGAACAGCTTGCCGACCTCAGCGAGACTGGTCTGGGTCCAATAGCCGGACTGATAGGTCGTCGTCAGCAGCAGCAGGAACCCGCCCACGAACGGGCCAACCAGCGCAAACACGAGATAGCGTTTCATCAGGCACCCTCATCCTTCGCCCCGTTATAGCAGCGCCGCAGGAACCTTGAATAGCGGCGGCGCGGGCTCTGCCCTGGGAACAAGCCGCATAGCGACGAGTTCAGACAGGACCTGAAACTCACCTGTCAGATTTGGAGCCGCCGATGTCCCGCAAACTGTTCTTCCTGGCGACGATCGCGCTGACGGCCGTGAGCGGCCTGTCGAACGCGCCCGCTCTCGCACAAGGCCATATGGGTTCGCCGCAGGAGCAGCAAGCCTGTTCGCGGGACGCCTCGCGCTTCTGCCGCAAGGACCTCGGCAATGACGGTGCGGTGCAGAATTGCCTGCAAGCCAACCGAGCCAAACTGTCGCGGTCTTGCAGCAAGGTCTTTCAGAGCCACGGCATGTGAGGACCGGAACCATCCCCGGCGAACGGAGAGTGAAGCCATGTTGCGCGACGAACAGCTCTCGATCCTGAGGGACATCAGCCAATCCATCGCCTTTGCCGACGACCGGCACGGCAAGATAGGCGAGCTGATCGCCGACGGTTACGTGATGAAGGACGGCGATCTGTTCGAGCTCACGGCAAAGGGCGTTACGGCGGTCGAAGAGCACGCAGCCCTTGGCGCAAGCGATGCGGAACCAGCGAGCGCATCCTCCGATCGGTTGATCTGATCGCATGCGAGTCGCATTGTGCGTGACGTGCGCGCAACAATTGCGAATTCCTTTTCGCTTGGCATTGCGGCCGCGCGACAATGGCGCATACTTGATTCGGGCGGCGCAGCACTTTTCGATTCGAACATCACGAGAGATCGAGCAACCACATGCGGGATTGAGGTCCCGGCGTGATGGCTGAGACATGCGGCAGGTCAAGCCGCGTGCGGCGCCCCAAAATCAAGTGGCTCAAGCCCACGGAACTCGGGGACGCATTCTGCATGACACGCAATCAGACGATCGCAACTCTCTTCGCCCTCGCCACCACCATCGCAATCCCGACCTCGCCGGGCGTCGCGTTCTCGTCCGAAGCGCAGCAGATGTGCTCGGGCGATGCCATGCGGCTGTGCTCCAGTGAGATCCCCGACATCCCCAGGATCACCGCCTGCATGGTACGGAACAGGTCGCAGGTCAGCCCCGGCTGCCGCGCCGTGATGGACCGCGAGCACGCCGCCGCGACATCGCGCAAGCGGGAAGCCACGGCGCAATAGAGAGAGAGCGTACCTGCGGCCATCCTTCGAGACGCCCGCCCACGGGGCGGGCCCTCAGGATGAGGTCTCGTTTCGCGGCGAGATATCAAACCCTCATGGTGAGGAGCCCGCCGAGGCGGGCGTCTCGAACCATGCAGAGGTCTCACGGAGTAGAGATCTAGTCGCCCCACTGCGCGAAGGCGTCGTTGAAGGCGCGCTCGCCGGGAGCGCCCTTCTCGATGGCGATGATGGCGCGGCGCTGGTTGGCGTAGACCAGGGGCACGTCGAACCAGGAGCGCTCCTTCAGGAGCTGGACGTTGCGGCTGCGGTCGGCGTCGACGTTGGAGAGGCCGACCAGGAAGAAGCCGTCGGTGACCTTGACCGCGAGGCCTGCGAGCGGCGTGCCGCGTGCCTGCTCGTTCGACTTCATCAGGATGCCCGGCACGTTGGCGACGCCGCCGCCTGAAAAGTCCGCCGGCAGGACGAAGGTCAGCTCCGCGGTGTGGCTCGCCGGCAGCGAGGAGTCGGTGTTGCGGCGGAACGACATCGTCATCTTGAACTTGCGATCGGGGATCTCGATGTCGGCGCGCACGGCGACGTCGGCCTTTTGGTTGCCCGACGCCTTGATCGGCTCGAGCCGCCACACCACCGAGCCGACATATTGCTTGCCCTTCGGATCGGATGGATCCTCGTCGTAGAGCACGACCTTCTGCGCCACCGGCGCGACCGGCTGGTCGCTGGCCGAGGGCTGGCCGACGCGATCCGGGATCTTGGGCTTGCTCTGCGGCTGAGACGAATCCTTGGGCGCCTCCACCACTTGCGTCGGCGAAGACTTCAACAGGTTGGTCGCGGTCTGGACCAGTTGCTTGCCCCACAGGATGCCGGCACCGACCAGGATCAGCACGATGCCGACGGCGATCGCGCTCTTGAACGGAAACACGGAGCCGGTGCGGGCGCGGGCGCGCTTCTTCTTCGGTTCGCGGTCGAGAACGGGGATGTGCGGACGCGGCGGCTGCGACTGCGGCGCGTAGCGCTCAGCTTCCTCGATCGATTCGTCGTAGGAATACGGCGCGTCCGCTCCGGCGGCGCGATTTTCCAGGCTCGGCTCGAGCCGATCGAATTCCGGCGAGGGCGAGGGCACGTTGGCGTAGGTCCGGCGCGCCGCGCGGTTGGCCTGCGCGGCGGCGCCGCCGAGATCGTTGGCGTCGGCCGTGATGTCGCGGAAGCCGCGCACGCCCGGTGCCGGCGGCAGCGGCGGCGGAGGTCCCATGTCGGGCGGACGGCGCCCACCGGCGCGATCACGTCCGGCCGGCGGAGGCTCTGGCATCGACGGCGGTGCCGACGGACCCGGCTGCCGCGGCGCGTCGAAACGCGGAGCCCGCGGCGCACGCGGGGCGTCGCCCTGGTCATCGACATTGAAGGAGGGCCGGTCGGCGCGCGGCGGCGGCGGAGCCGGACGGGTGCGCGGCGGGGCAGCGCTTTGCGGCGCGGGCGCGTTGCCCTCGGTGGCGCGGGTGCTGGCGCGGCGGAAGGCATCGCCGCTGCCGCTGCTGCGGGCGCTGCCACCGGGGCGCGAGGCCTCGCGGGCACGCTGGGCAGCCTCTGATTCGACCTTGCGGACGGCCTCTTCCAGCGAAAGCCGCTCGCGGGTGATCTCGGATTCGGAGAGCGGCGGCTGCACGCTGCGGAGCTGCGCGATCAGCGCCGTGCGCGCCCGCTCGTAGAGCGCGCGACGGCTCTCGCCGGGAGCGTTGGGGTCCAGGGCGGCAATAGCGCGGGCGATCAGCGGATAGTAATCAGCCATTTCTACTCAATTATACGCGCGTCCCGGTAAGAGATCGTTAAGCCTCAAACGGATTTTGTACCAGGATAGTATCCTCGCGTTCAGGGCTCGTGGAAAGCAGTGCGACCGGGCACCCCACCAATTCCTCGATCCGGCGGACATATTTGATCGCCTGGGCCGGCAGCTGGGCCCAGGACCGCGCATTGGCGGTCGGCTCCTTCCAGCCCTCGATGGTCTCGTAGATCGGCTCGACCCGGGCCTGGGCCCCCTCGCCCGCCGGGAAATGATCGATCTCCTTGCCGTCCAGCTTGTAGCCGGTGCAGACCTCGATCGTGTCGAAGCCGTCGAGAATGTCGAGCTTGGTCAGCGCCAGACCGTTGATGCCGCAGGTCCGGACCGCCTGGCGAACCAGAACCGCATCGAACCAGCCGCAGCGGCGCGGGCGCCCGGTATTGGTGCCGAACTCGCGGCCGCGCTCGCCGATTTTGCGGCCGGTCTCGTTGTCCTGCTCGGTCGGGAACGGGCCCTGGCCGACGCGGGTCGTATAGGCCTTGCAGAGGCCGAGCACATAGCCGACCGCGGCGGGGCCGAGCCCCGAGCCGGTCGCGGCCTGCGCCGCCACCGTGTTGGACGAGGTGACGTAAGGGTAGGTGCCGTGATCGACGTCGAGCAGCGCGCCTTGCGCGCCCTCGAACAGCATGCGCTTGCCGGCGCGCCGTTCGATGTCGAGCAACCGCCACACGGTCTCGGCATAAGGCAGCAGCTGAGGTGCCAGCGCGGTCAATTCCTTCAGGATCTCCTTGCCGTCGAACTCCGGCAGGCCGAGGCCGCGGCGCAATGCGTTGTGATGCGCCAGCAGCCGGTCGATCTTGTGCGGCAGCGTGTCGAGATCCGCGAGGTCCATCAGGCGGATGGCACGGCGGCCGACCTTGTCCTCGTAGGCCGGGCCGATGCCGCGGCGGGTGGTGCCGATCGCGGTCGCCGCATTGGCGGATTCGCGATGCGCGTCGAGTTCGCGATGGAGCGGCAGGATCAGGGTGACGTTCTCGGCGACCCGAAGATTGTCCGGGCTGACCGCGACACCCTGCGACCGCAGCTTGGTGACCTCGTCGAGGAAGGCGGCGGGATCGAACACGACGCCGTTGCCGATCACCGACAGCTTCTGCTCGCGCAGCACGCCCGAGGGCAGCAGCGCCAGCTTGTAGGTCTTGCCGTTGATCACCAGCGTGTGGCCGGCGTTATGGCCGCCCTGGAAACGGACGACGATGTCCGCCTGCTCCGACAACCAGTCGACGATCTTGCCCTTTCCTTCGTCGCCCCACTGGGCGCCGACGACGACAACATTGGCCATTCGCGGGTAATCCCTATGCAATCTGTTAGATGCGCCCAGCCCAATCACGGCCGGGGCCGCTCGAACGCGAGGCAGCCAACCGGATAAAGGATGCAGCCTCTGTAAGCAAGCAAGAACGGGGCTTTTTCGGGGCCCAATGCGCTATCCAAGCCCTTGATATCCCCTAAAAATCCGCTTTGTCGGACGGGCTCTACGACGTTAGGCCCGGATGCGGCCGTCGACCACTTCGATGATGCGGTCGCAGCAATGGTCGAGCTCGAGGTCAATGCCCTGCAGCACGTCGTTTCAGTCGGCAGATGCCAACGAAGCCAGGCGCTCGCGGCCATCCAAATTGCGGTAGGTCAACAGGTTACACCGAATTTCGAGGCATTTGCCTGACGAGACAATTCGAATCGGGGGCCTTGCTTGTCGGACAGTCCAGCGCACGCCGACGACCGCTTCTGGCATCTTTCACCCGATCAATTATGCAAGCGACTGGGCTGCGGCCTCACCGGCCTGACCGCCGCGGACGCCTCCGAGCGCCTCGATCGCTTTGGGCCGAACAGCGACGCGCGGCCACGCGTCGAGGGGGCGGCGCGCGCGATCATGCGCCGGCTGCTGGAGCCGCTGTCTCTGATTCTGCTGGTTGCCGGCATCGTCTCGATGCTCACCGGCGACGATATCGGCGGGCTCATCATTGTCCTGATACTCGCGCTCTCGATCGGGCTCGACACTGTTCAGGAAGGCCATGCGTTGCAGGCCGCGGAAGTGCTCCGCCGATCGGTTGCGCTCAAGGCCGAAGTCAGACGTGACAACGACTTCCGCGAGATCGACGTCGATCGGCTGGTGCCGGGCGACATCCTGCGCGTCCGTTCAGGCGACATCATTCCCGCGGACGCGCTCGTCCTGGAGAGCACAGCCTTCACCGCGGGCGAAGCGGCGCTCACCGGCGAACCCTATCCGGTACAGAAGCGCGCCGGTGCCATCACCGACCCGGACGACACGTCGAATGCACTGTTTCGCGGCGCCGTCGCGCAAACCGGCGAGGCGATCGCGCTCGTCGTCAGGACCGGACGCGACACCGTGTTCGGAGCGGCGGCCTCCGCGCTTGCCGAGGCCCAGACGCCTTCGCCGTTCGAACGCGACTTGCGCGAATTCGGCCTCGTGATCGCGCGCGCCACACTGGCGTTGGTGCTGGTCGTGCTCAGCGTCCGCGTGGTGTTCGGCCGCCCGGTAATGGACTCGCTGCTGTTTGCCGTCGCCCTCGCGGTCGGGCTGACGCCGGAACTGCTGCCGATGATCACCACGGTGACGCTGTCGCGCGGCGCGCGGCGCGCTGCGCATGGCCGGCCGCAAGGTGATCGTCAAGCGCCTCGCCGCGATCCACGATCTTGGCGCCATGACCGTCTTGTGCACGGACAAGACGGGCACGCTGACCTCGGCCGAGATCACGCTGGCCAAGAGCCTCGATGCCGCCGGCAAGGACGATGCCCGCGCCGCGCGGCTCGGCGCCATCGCCGCGAAACTCGGCGGCGATCGCGGCTCGCTCGACGCGGCGCTGGTTGCCGGCCAGTCGAATGCCGCACAGGGCTGGACCCTCGCCGGCAGGCAGGCGTTCGACTTTTCACGGCGGCTGGGATCCGTGCTCGCGACCGGTCCCGAAGGCGCGCTGCTCATCGTCAAGGGCGCGCCTGAGGCGGTGCTCGAGCTGTGCGTGATGGATGACGGCGCCCGGACCCGCGCGATCGCCCGCGTGCACGAGCTCGCGAGCGAAGGGCTACGCAGCATTGCGATCGCCTCGCGCCCGTGGACCGGCGCAACCCGCGAAGTCGAGACCGCCGACGAGACCGATCTCGTCTTCGAAGGTTTTTGCGCCTTCGCCGACCCGCCGAAGCCGACGGCCGCGGCCGCGATCGCACGGCTCGCGGCAACCGGCATCACGCTGAAGATCCTGTCGGGCGACGATCCGGTGGTGGTGAAGCGACTCGCCGGCCTGGTCGGGCTGAACGCTGACCGCGTCCTATCGGGAGCCGACATCGCCGAGCTCAGCGACGAAGCACTGGCGGTCCAGGTTCAATCGACCGACGCCTACGGCCGGCTTGCGCCCGATCAGAAGTCGCGCGTCGTGAAGGCCCTTCAGGCCGGCGGCGCGGTGGTCGGCTTCCTGGGCGACGGCATCAACGACGCTCCGGCGCTGAAGGCCGCCGATATCGGCCTGTCGGTCGAAGGCGCGACCGGCGTGGCGCAGGCCGCCGCCGACATCATCCTGCTCGCCTCGGATCTCGAAGTCGTTGCCGACGGCGTCGAAGAGGGCCGGCGCACCTTCGCCAACATCATGAAATATGTCCGGATGGGCGCGAGCTCGAATTTCGGCAACATGCTGTCGATGGCGATCGCCTCGATGGCGCTGCCGTTCCTGCCGATGCTGCCGACGCAGATTCTGCTCAACAACCTGCTCTACGATCTCTCCGAGCTCGGCATTCCCTTCGACCAGGTCTCGCGCGCGGCCACCGCGCAGCCGCAGGTCTGGAGCATGACGCGGCTGGTGCGTTTCGCCGCGATCATGGGGCCGCTGTCCTCGGTCTTCGACTTCCTGACCTTCGGCGCCCTCATCCTGCTGTTTCAAGCGTCGCCGGACGAATTCCGCACCGCCTGGTTCATCGAATCCATGGCGACGCAGATCCTCGTGATCTTCATCATTCGCACCAACGGCCGACCGTGGCGCAGCTGGCCCGATCCGGTGCTGTCCGTCTCATCGCTGGTCGCCTTGCTGGTCGCGATGGTGGTGCCTTTCACGCCGCTCGGTGCCTGGTTCGGCTTTGTTGCGCCGCCACCGCTCATGATGGCCGGCATCGCGGTTCTGGTTGTCGTCTATCTCGCCTGCGCCGAACTGGTGAAGCCGTTTGCGATCCGTGCCGGACTGAAGGGTTGAGCGGGTTCCGGCCGCCGCCGTGCATGGACGCGATGCGCCTCGCGCCATTGATATCGGCCGGATTTCCGTGTCTTTGAACGGGCCGGGTCTGAACCGGCCCGGGTGCCGCCGGGCTGGAGGCTTGGCGCATGACGCGGGGCCACAACGATCACAATGTCCGCCACCGACGAGACCACCGGCGCCGCCACGTCCGGCCACAACTGGATCGCCAACCAGCCTTACCTGCTGCTCAGCATCACCGCGCTGTGCTGGGCCGGCAATGCCATCGTCGGACGGCTCGCCGCCGGTCACATTCCGCCGGTGACGCTGTCGTTCCTGCGCTGGTTCTTCGCCTTCCTGCTGGTGCTGCCGTTCGCCTGGAAACACCTTGCGCAGGACTGGCCCGCGATCCGCGGCAAGCTCGGCCTGATGGTCACACTCTCGATCACCGGCATCGGCGCCTTCAACACGCTGCAATATTGGGCGCTGGAGCATACGCAGGCGCTCAACACGCTGCTACTTCAGTCAGCCGCGCCGCTGGTCGTGGCGCTGTGGTCGCTCGCCATCCTCGGTATCAGGCTTACCGCGGCGCAGGCCTTCGGCGTGCTGCTGTCGATGTGCGGCGTGCTGATCATCCTGCTGCATGGCGATTTCACCACGCTGTCGAATATCGATTTCAACAAGGGCGACCTCATCTTCGTCGTCGCGCTGATCATCTTCGCGCTCTATTCGGTGCTGACCTTGAAGCGGCCGCCGATGCACGGCCTGTCGTTCCTCGCCTTCACGTTCGGCTGCGGTGCTGCCTGTCTCATTCCGTTGGAGATCTGGGAGCTGTCCGCGCGCCCCATGATGAAGCTCGACGGGCCGAACCTCCTGACCCTGTTCTATGTCGCGGTGTTCCCCTCGACGCTCGCCTATCTCTGCTTCAATCGCGGAGTCCGGCTGATCGGCGCCAACCGCGCCGCGCCCTTCTTCCATGTCGTGCCGGTGTTCGGCTCGATCATGGCAATGGTGTTTCTGGGCGAGCACCCCCAGGCGTTCCATTTCATCGGCTTCGCGCTGGTGCTGGCCGGCGTGTTCGTGGCGTCACGGAAGCAGGCGGCATAGGTCCTCCTTCTCCGTCGTAGGAGAAGGAAAGCGCCGTGCCGCGCGGCAGCCAAGGCTACTTCACCTTGAACTTGCTGTACGCTTCGCTGGTCGCAATGATGACGTGCTCGGCGCAGGCGTTGACGCGGTGCGGATCGGCCTCGGTCTCGTAGGCCTCCGACGTCATCATGTCGATGAAAGCCGCAACCGTGGGATAATAGACCAGCGCCGCGAAATCCCAGTCGTTGCCCTGCTGCGGGCCGAGCGCGACCGCCTTGGCGTCGCCGGTCCAGAGCAGCGTGCCGCCGCGCGCCTTGATCATCGGCACTGTGACCGCACTGTAGCGCAAATAGGCGTCCCAGCCGGAACCGTCGCCGTCGCCCGAGCGCGCGTGGAAGCGCATCAGGTTCAACATCACCACCGGTGCATGCCGATCGAGCCGATCCAGGCCGTCGATGTTCAACATATTAACCGCCAATGCCGCCTCCTCTGGTCATGCCTGCATTGTAGCATTGCGGCCGCGTGACTTGTGTCACGACTTAAATCCGGCGCAAGCTCGCGTCGAACGCCAATGACGATCGCTTCGCCCGCGCCACCCGCCTCCAATGCGGCCAGCTGGCTCAACAACCAGCCTTATCTGCTGCTCAGCCTGAGCTCGCTGTTCTGGGCCGGCAACATCGTGCTCGCGCGCCACGTCGGTGCGCATGTGCCGCCGCTGACGGTGACCACGATCCGCTGGTTCGGCGTGTTCCTGATCCTGCTGCCGTTCGCCTGGCCGCATCTGAAGCGCGACTGGCCGAACTTGCGCAAGAGCCTGCCGCTGATGCTGTTCCTGTCGCTGGTGGGCTTTGCCTTCAACAACGCGATCTCGTACTGGGCGATGCAGTACACGGAGGCGCTGAACGCGCTGCTGATCCAATCGGCCGGACCACTGTTCGTGGCGCTGTGGTCGCTGGTGCTGTTCGGCGTGCGGCTGACCGGTGCGCAGCTCGCCGGCATCGGGATCTCGCTGCTCGGCGTGCTGATCATCATCCTGCGCGGCGATCTCGCCGCGCTCGCGAGTATCAGCTTCAACAGGGGCGACATCATGTTCGCCTCCTCGCTGGTGGCGTTCGGGATCTACTCTGCCTTCATCCCGCGGCGACCGAAGATCCACCAACTCTCATTTCTCTCCTTCACCACCTGCTGCGGCGCGACGATGCTGCTGCCGACCGCGATCTGGGAAGCCTGGAGCGGCCGCGTTCTGCAACTCGACGGGGTGACGCTGGCGACGCTGGGCTACATCCTGATTTTTCCCTCGACGCTGGCCTATCTGTTCTTCAACCGGGGCGTGGCGCTGATCGGCCCGAACCGCGCCGCGCCGTTCTTCCATCTGGTGCCGGTGTTCGGTTCGGCGATGGCGATCCTGCTGCTCGGCGAAAAGATCCAGCCGTTCCACCTGATCGGCTACCTGCTGGTGCTCGCCGGCGTCGTGATCGCCTCGCGCCAAGGGTCTGCGGTGAAGTAATTCCGCACCGCGAGACGAGGCGACAAACTCGCGCCTTCCGATTTCGACGAGGAGACGCTAGGTTCCCCGCCAACGAAAAAAGAGGGAACGACCAGACATGCTTTCAGCGTTGATCCGAAACCTGCGTGCCATCGCCACGGCCGCCCTTTGTCTCGCTGGCGCATCCGCTGCGCAGGCCGACAATTATCCGAGCCGCAACATCACGCTGGTGCTGCCGTTCGCGGCCGGCAGCGGCACCGACACCACGACGCGGCTGATCTCGCAGCATTTGTCGCAGGCCCTCGGCGTCGGCATCGTCATCGAGAACAAGGCGGGCGCCAACGGCATGATCGCCGCCACCTATGTCGCGCGCGCCGCGCCCGACGGCTACACGCTGCTGGTGACCACCAACACCACGCATTCGGCCAATCCCTATCTGCTCAAGAGCCTGACCTACGATCCGGTCAAGGACTTCACCCCGATCGCGCGCACCGGCGACCTGCCCTTCATGCTGGTGATCCACCCGGAGGTGCCGGCCAAGACGGTCGGCGAGCTCATCGCCTACGGCAAGGCCAATCCGGGCAAGCTGAGCTACGCCTCGGGCTCGTCCTCGGCGATCGTGTCGGGGGCGACCTTTGCGCATAATGCCGGGCTCGACCTCCTGCACGTGCCCTACAAGAGCTCGCCGCCGGCGCTCAACGACGTCATGGGCGGCCGCGTCTCGATGATGTTCGTGGACATCCTGACCGGCCTGCCGCATGTCCAGGGCAACGCGCTACGCGCGCTCGCCGTCACGACAAAGGACCGCTCGTCGCTGGTGCCGAACCTGCCCTCGATGCAAGAGGCCGGCGTGCCGGACTTCGACATCTCGTCGTGGCAGGGCTATTTCGGCCCCGCCGGCATGCCCAAGGAGATCGTGACGCGACTCAACGCCGAGATCCGGAAGATCGTCGAGAAGCCGGAGATCAAGGCGCAGCTCGCCACCCTCGGCATGGACGCGTTTTCAGGCACGCCGGAACAGCTCGGCACGTTCGTGAACGAACAGCTGGTGTTGTGGGAGAAGCTGATCCGCGAGGCGGGGATCGAGAAGCAGTAGGGCGGTCTCGTAGGGTGGGCAAAGCGAAGCGTGCCCACCGAGAAGTTACCGCGAACTCAAAAAGAAAAGGTGGGCACGACGCCTCGCGTCTTTGCCCACCTTACGAATTCAGTGCAAGCCTTACGCCGCGCGCACCTTGGCGAGGAAGCCGTCGACTGCGCTGCGCAGCGCGCCGGACTGGCTGTCGAGCTCGCGGGCGTTGGTGAGCACGTCGCTTGCCGCCGTTCCGGTCGCTTCCGCGGCCGAGGTGACGCTGCCGATATTGGCGTTGATCTCGTTCGATCCGGCCGCGACCGACTGGATGTTGCGGGCGATCTCGCGGGTCGCCTCGCCCTGCTGCTCGATCGACGCGGAAATGCCCGCGGTGATCTCGCTCATCTCGGCGATGGTCTGGGTGATGCCGCCGATGGCGGCGACCGCATCGCTGGTCGAAGTCTGCATCGCCGCGACCTGGGCGGAGATTTCCTCGGTCGCCTTGGCGGTCTGGTTGGCGAGGGCCTTGACCTCGGAAGCGACGACGGCGAAGCCGCGGCCGGACTCACCGGCACGCGCCGCCTCGATGGTGGCGTTGAGGGCGAGCAGATTGGTCTGCGCCGCGATCGAGTGGATCAGCTTGACCACCTCGCCGATCTTCTCGGCGCCGGTGGAGAGTTCCTGCACCGTGGCATTGGTGCGCTCGGCGTCGTTGACGGCGCGGCTCGCCACTTCGGTCGAGCGGGTGACCTGGCGCGAGATTTCCGCAACCGAGCTCGACAGCTCTTCGGCAGCCGCGGCGACCGTGCCGACATTGCCCGACGCTCTCTGCGAGGCCGCGCCGACGGTCGCCGCACGCGAAGAGGCGTCGCTGGCGGTCGCGGTCATCGATTGCGCCGTGGCTTGCATGCCCGTCGCGGCCGAGGAGACCGAGCGGACGATGCCGTTGACGCTGCGTTCGAAATCGCTGGCGATACCCTCCATCGCGCTGCGACGTTCCGCCGCGACACGATCCTTGGCATCGGCTTCGGTTTTCTCGAGGTCGCGAATGCGCAGTGCGTTGTCCTTGAAGATCTGGACGGTCGACGCCATTGCGCCGACCTCGTCGCCACGGCCGACGCCGGGAATGTCGCCCTCAAGCTTGCCCTCGGCGAGATCCTTCATGCGGGCGCCGAGCAGCGCCAAGGGACGGCTGATGCTGCGGCCAAGCCCCCAAGCGACGCTGCCCGCGACGACGACGATGCCGAGCATGGCAAGCCCGAGCAGCCAGTAGATCGGGACCATCTTGGCGTCGATATCGTCGAGATAGCCACCGGTGCCGAGATACATGTCGAAGCCGGGCACGGCCACCGCGTAGCCGATCTTGCGGATCGGCGTTTCCTGGCCGGGCTTCATGAACTCGTAGAAGAGCAGAAATTCGCCGTTGGCCTTGACGCCATCCATCCATTCCTTGGAAAGATTGCGACCGTTGGTCAGATTGCTCATGCGGTTCAGGCCGACCTGCTTGGGGTCGGGCGCAAGCTGCGTGATGCCGTCATACGAAGTGCCGAAGAGGTAGCCCGCGCCCTTGTCGTAGGTCATCGCGTTGCCGAGCAGACGAAACTCGGCCATCGCCGCGTCCTTCGTCATTTCGCCGGCATCGACTCGTTTCTTGAGAGCGAGGGCCATGTTGCGGGCAACCTCGACGATGGCCTTGGTCTGCTCGACGCGTGCATTCACCATCTCGCGCTTCATCAGATAGCCGGCGAGAAATCCGGAGATGCACAGGCCGAACAAGGTGACGCCGACGAGAATGCCGAGCTTGGGGGCGATCTTCAGATTGCTCAATTTCACGGGATGGCTCCGGCAACAAAAGGACAAGGACGCACGAGCGAATCGATCGCAATTGAAACAACTTTTAGTGGCGACCCCTTAGCAACCTGTTACGGAGCGCCCCGTAAAGGCACGGAGGAAACGTCGGGGCCGTCGCACAATCGCCGCCACGGCAACCGCCGATTGTACGCAACCGCCCCGATTTCGCGTAAAAGACGCAAAGACTCGCGCAAAGTCCGGGTCACAACAAGAAACCAAATCGGGAGCAGGAAATGCCGAAATACAGGGTGGTGACGCCGAAGGGCGCGAGCTTCACGGTCGCGAGCAGCGATTATTCCTACGAGCGTGAGGCGCTCGATCCGATCGACGCCGAGATCGTCGAGGCGCCGGCCGACGAGGCCGGGTTCATCGCCGCCGCCAAGACTGCGGACGCCATCTACGCCAAGGGCATCCCGATCACCAAGACCATTATCGACGCGCTGGAGACCTGCAAGGTCATTACGCTCGGCTCGGTCGGCGTCGACAGCGTCGACATCAAGGCCGCGACCGCGCGTGGCATTCCCGTCACCAACATCCCCGACACCTTCATCGAGGAGGTCGCCGACCACGCCATGATGCTGCTGCTCGCGGGCTTCCGGCGGGCGGTCGAGCAGGACCGGATGGTGCGCAGCGGCCGCTGGGCCGAGGGCCGGCCGGCATTGTCGAAGATTCCGCGGCTGATGGGCCAGACGCTCGGCTTCATCTCGTTCGGCCGCGTCGCGCGTGCAGTTGCGAAACGCGCAGCTCCCTTCGGCCTGCGGATGATGGCCTACGATCCCTTCATCCAGGAAACACTGATGTCCGACCACGGCGTGATTCCGGCGACGCTGAACGAGGTGTTGTCGCAATCCGACTTCGTCTCGATGCACGCCCCCGCCCGGCCCGAGGTGCATCACATGCTCACCGAGAAGCACTTCCGGCAGATGAAGAAGGGCTCGGTCTTCATCAACACCGGTCGCGGCGCCACCGTGGACGAGGAAGGCTTGATCAAGGCGCTTCAGGAGGGCTGGATTGCCCATGCCGCCCTCGACGTGCTGGAGAAGGAGCCGCCCTCGCACAACAACCCCATCCTCGGCATGGAGAATGTGACCCTGACCGCCCACGTCGCCTCCGCCTCGGCACGGTTCGACGAGGCGCGCAAGCGCCGGGTGGGCTACGAATTGTCACTGGTGCTTCAGGGCATGTGGCCGGTAAGCTGCGTCAATCCGTCGGTGCTGCAAGACACCGCGCTCCGCCGCTGGCAACCTGTCAGCATGGACCGCGGCCCGAACAGCTAGGCGGGCGGCCGCGAAGGCGCGCCGGCAACCGGAAAGACCCTTCACCGGCGATCAACGCCGGGAAGGGAAAAACATAGGGAGGAACCGATGAGGAACGACATCACACGTCGTGATGCCTTGGCGCTGGGCCTGTCCGCTGCGACAATCGCGGCAACCGGTGCTCCGGCGAATGCCCAATCCACGATCAAGGCCGCGGACGTCCCCGCACCGAAACTGCCGATCGAGAAAGGCGCATCCCTGCGCATGCTGCGACCGGTACGTTTCGTCCAGGCCGACGAGGATGTGTTCCGCGCCAATGCGGCGAAATTCACCAAGGAGACCGGCGTCGAGGTCAAGGTCGATTTCGTCGGCTGGGAGGACATCAACCAGCAAACCGCGGTGACCTCGAATTCCGGCGCCGGTCCCGACATCATCATCGGCTTCTCCGACGCACCGCACATTTACGTCGACAAGCTGATCGAGCTGACCGATGTGGCCGACTACCTCGGCAAACGGTACGGCGGCTGGCTGCCGCTGGCGCAGCGCTACGGCAAGAAGAACAAGAGCCCCATTTGGATCGGGCTGCCGTTCGGAGCCACCGCGGGTCCCGTGATCTATCGCAAGTCGATCCTGCAATCGGTCGGCTTCGACAAGGTGCCGGAAGACCATGCCGGAATCCTCGACCTGTGCCAGAAGCTCCAGAAGGCCGGCAAGCCGGCGGGCTTCGCCCTCGGCAATGCCAAGGGGGACGGCAACGGCTTCGCAAGCTGGGCGCTATGGTCGCACAACGCGGCCCTGCTGGACGAAGAGGGCAACGTCATCATCAACAGCAAGGAGACGATCGCCGCGCTGAACTGGGTCAAGCAGCTCTACCCGACCTTCATCGCCGGCACGACGTCCTGGAATGACGTCAGCAACAACCGCGCCTACGCTGCGCAGGAGATCGCGCTGACCGCCAACGGCGTCTCGCTGTATTTTTCGCTGAAGAACGATCCGGCGACCAAGGCGATCGCCGACGACAGCGAGCATCAGTTGCTGCCGAAAGGCTTGGCCAAGGTGTCGCCGATGGCGGGCCTGACGCTGAACGCCATGGTGTTCAAGCACAGCCAGTATCCCAACGCCGCAAAGGCCTTCCTGCAATACATGCTGGAAAAGGACCAGTACGAGCCGTGGCTCAACGCCAATTCCGGCTATTGGGCCCAGCCGCTCGCGGCCTATGCCGAAGCGGCCGTGTGGTCGCAGGATCCCAAAGTGAAGCTGTTCAAGAACACGATGAACAGCACCTATTACGACGGCTACGCGGGCCCGATCTCGACCGCGACCGGCGCCGTCAGCGCCGACTACGTGCTGATTCAGATGTTCGCGTCCGTCGCGACCGGCGCTGCCACGCCGGAAGCCGCGGCCGCGGAAGCCGAGCAGCGCTGCAAGCGGTACTTCCGGCGGCAGAAGTAGCGCCCGACGATAAAGCGACCGTCATTGCGAGGAGCGAAGTGACGAAGCAATCCAGACTGTAACTGCGGAGACAGACTGGATTGCTTCGCTTCGCTCGCAATGACGGATGTGGTGACAGCCTAAAACAGGACGCCTGACCGATGTCCGTGACCACCCTCTCCTCCCCCGTACTCGCACGACGGCAGCCCTCCTGGCTGGTGCGCCTGTTCGACTACAAGCCCTTCCTGATCGTGATGTGCCTCGCACCCGCGATCGGGCTCCTTACGGTGTTCCTGACCTATCCGCTCGGCCTCGGCATCTGGCTCGCCTTCACCGACACCACGATCGGCAGAAAAGGCGTCTTCGTGGGCTTCGAGAACTTCCAGTATCTGCTCACCGATTCCCTGTGGTGGAACGCGGTGTTCTACAGCGTGGTCTACACGGGGATCGCGACCTTCGGGAAGTTCGCGCTGGGCTTCTGGCTCGCGCTGCTGCTCAACAACCATTTTCCGTTCAAGAGCCTGTTGCGTGCGATCATCCTGATGCCCTGGATCGTGCCGACGGTGCTCTCGGCGCTGGCGTTCTGGTGGATCTACGATCCGCAATTCTCGATCATCTCCTACCTTCTGGTCGATGTGCTGCATTGGCGCACGAGCAATATCGACTTCCTCGGCTCGCCCTGGCCGGCGCGCTTCTCGCTGATCGCCGCCAACATCTGGCGCGGCATTCCCTTCGTCGCGATCTCGCTGCTGGCGGGCCTGCAGACCATTTCGCCCTCGCTCTACGAGGCGGCGATGCTGGATGGCGCCAGCGCCTGGCAGCGCTTCCGCTACATTACCTTCCCGATGATGATGCCGATCCTCGCCATCGTCATGACCTTCTCGATCATCTTCACCTTCACCGACTTCCAGCTGGTCTACGCCATTACCCGTGGCGGCCCCGGCAACTCGACCCATCTGCTCGCCACGCTTGCCTTCCAGCGCGGCATTGCCGGCGGCGAGCTCGGCGAGGGCGCGGCGATCGCGGTGTCGATGATCCCGTTCCTGGTGTTCGCGACGCTGTTCTCTTATTTCGGCCTGGCGCGCCGCAAATGGCAGCAAGGAGAGAGCAATGACTGATACAGTGGCGCAACCGGCCGTCGCCGACGCGAAGGCTGTGCCGGACACCATGGCCTGGGATTCCGGGCTGCGGCGACTGATGATGATCTATCTGCCGCTCGGCTGCTTCGTGCTGATCCTGCTGTTTCCGTTCTACTGGATGGCGATCACGTCGTTCAAGCCGAACGCCGAGCTGATGAACTACCGGGAGCACAACCCATTCTGGATCTCCTCGCCGACGCTGGCGCACATCAAGCACCTGTTGTTCGACACCGCCTATCCGCGCTGGCTGTGGACGACAATGTTGGTTGCGGTCGGCGCGACCACGCTGTCGCTGATCGCGAGCACGCTTGCCGCCTACGCGATCGAGCGCTTGCGCTTCCGCGGCAGCCCCTATGTGGGCCTCGGCATTTATCTCGCCTATCTCGTGCCGCCGTCGATTCTGTTCATTCCGCTCGCAACCGTGGTCGTGCAGTTCGGCCTGTTCGACAGCCCGCTTGCCCTGATCCTGGTCTATCCGACCTTCCTGGTGCCGTTCTGCACCTGGCTCCTGATCGGCTATTTCAAGTCGATCCCCTACGAACTCGAGGAATGCGCGCTGGTGGATGGCGCCACACGGCTCCAGATCCTGCGCCGGATCACGCTACCGCTGGCGGTGCCCGGCCTGATCTCGGCCGGCATCTTCTCCTTCACGCTGTCCTGGAACGAGTTCATCTACGCACTCGCCTTCATCCAGAGCGGCGCCAACAAGACGGTGCCGGTCGCGATCCTGACCGAGCTCGTCACCGGCGACGTCTACCAGTGGGGTGCGCTGATGGCGGGATCACTGCTCGGCTCGCTGCCGGTTGCGATCTTCTACTCGCTCTTCGTCGATTACTACGTGTCGTCGCTGACCGGCGCGGTAAAGGAGTAACTCGCGGCTGAGCGCAAGCGCAGTCGATCGTGCTATCGTGATAGACTGCTTGCTGCATTGGCCCCACGCTCCATCGTGACAGCGGGGTCGATCATTGGCGCCGTCGATTGTCGCTCGAGAAAGCGAAAATTGCATGCGTTCGCCAAAGCTCCCGTCGTTATCCCGACGCGGTTTCTGCCTGTGTTGCGTCGGCGCCGCAGCGTCCGGCGCTTCGGGATGGCTTAGCCCGAGGCAAGCCTACGCAGAAGCGCGAGGCATCGTCAGCCTGATCAAGGACAGTGCTGCGGTATCGCCGATTGTCACGCACAAGCTCCGAAACAACATCACCGTGCTGGAAGGCTCCGGCGGCAACATTGCCGTGCTGACCGGGCCCGACGGCAAAGTCCTGATCGATGCGGGCATCCGCGTCTCACGTCCACAACTCACCAAAGCGCTGGCTGATCTCGGCGCCGATCCCGTCACCCATCTCGTCAACACCCACTGGCATTTCGATCATGCCGATGGCAACGAATGGCTGCATGCAGCCGGCGCCAAGATCATTGCCCAGGAAAACACCCGTAAACACCTTGCCGAAGTGCAGCGGGTCGAGGACTGGGACTACAATTTCCTTCCGCTCGGCGCGGGCGGAATCCCCAGCGAAGTCTTTGCCGACAGCCGCGAGCTTAAGCTCAACGGAACCTCGATCGGCCTGAAGTATTACGGGCCCGCACACACCGACAGCGACATCTCCGTCACCTTCGCAGAAGCCAATATCATTCATGTCGCCGACATGTTCTGGAACGGCATCTATCCGTTCATCGACTATTCGACCGGTGGCAGCATCGACGGGATGATCGCTGCATGCGACGCCAATCTCGCGGCGATGGACAAGGACACGATCGTCATCGCCGGGCATGGCAAGCCGGTGGGCAACAAGGCCGAATTCCAGGCCTTTCGCGACATGCTCGTCGGGATCCGCGACAACGTCGCGCGCCTCAAGAAGCAGGGACGAACGCGGGATGAAACCGTTGCGGCGAAGCCGACCGCGGCGTTCGACGCGATATGGGGGCAATTCGTGATCGATCCCGGCTTCTTCACCGGGCTGGTCTATCAGGGCGTTTGAAAAATCCCTCTCGGCCGTCGACGAACTCATCGTATTGAAAGGACATTGACATGAAAATCGTAGAGACCACATCCAAGCCATCGCTCCTTGATCGTCGCCGTCTCGTTCTTGGGTTGTCCGGAGCGGCTGTCGCAGTTGCTTCCACGGCAGCATCCGCGAAGCCGGAGCGCGACGAACACGCCGCCGCTGCCTATCCGGTCACTTATCATCGAACCAAGACCGTCGACGGGATCAAGATCTTCTATCGCGAGGCGGGTCCGAAGGACGCTCCCGTTGTGCTGTTGCTGCACGGCTTCCCGACCTCCTCGCATATGTTCCGCAACCTGATCCCGGCACTGGCCGACAGGTACCATGTGATCGCTCCCGACTATCCCGGCTACGGCCAGAGCGAGATGCCACCGCGCGCGACATTCAAGTACACATTCGACCGTTTCGGCGAGCTTGTCGGCGGCCTGCTCGACCAGCTCGGCGTCACTCGCTATGCGATGTATGTCATGGATTACGGCGCTCCCGTGGGCTGGCGCCTGGCGCTCAAGAATCCAGAGCGCATCAGCGGCCTGATCGTGCAGAACGGCAACGCCTATGATGAAGGGCTGAAGGAGTTCTGGAATCCGATCAAGCAATACTGGACCGACGGATCCGACACCAGCCGCCAAGCATTGATGAAGCTGGTGACGCTGGAAACGACGAAATTCCAGTACACCGACGGCATGTCCGACGTCAGCCGGATTTCACCCGACAACTGGGTGCAGGATCAGGCACTGCTCGACCGTCCCGGCAACAGCGAAATCCAGATGGACCTGTTCTACGACTATCGGACCAATTTGCCGCTGTATCCCGCGGTGCAGGCCTACTTCCGCAAGCACAAGCCGCCGACCCTGATCGTCTGGGGCAAGAACGATTTCATCTTCCCGGCCGATGGCGCCCATCCCTACAAACGCGACCTGCCCCAGGTGGAGTTTCACCTCATCAACACCGGCCATTTCGCGCTCGAGGACAAGTTCGACGAAATGGTCCCATTGATCCGCAACTTCCTCTCCCGCAAGATCGCCTGATCAGTCCGGAAGGAAACGGACATGTATGCCGCTCTCGACTGCATGGCCGTTCTGGCGGCCTCCACCTTGTTCGCAGCAGCCGCCGTCGCCCAAACCGCCAGAGACGTGCGCGGCCCATCGCCACTGGTCGCGATCGAAAATGAGGCGCCTGCGCGGTTGATCGTCGATCCGCCGCTCGCCGACCAGTTGGCGCAGGGTCTCGTCTTCATCCAGTACACCACGGAGAATCTCCGCGTCGTGCCGGTGTTTGGCAAGGGCGCGCTCGACGTATCGCCGCGCATTGGCCACGTCCATATCACGGTCGACGATGCGCCGTGGCATTTTGTCGATGCCAGTGGCGAGACCGTGATCGTGGTCGGACTGAAGCCAGGACCCCACAAGGTCCTGTTGGAGCTGGCAGATCCGACGCACCACGTGATCGACAGCAAGTCCGTCAGCTTTGAGATTCCCACACCGCTAAAAAAATGACCGTCGGCCGCGGCGTTTGGCCCGGTTTCACAAAACTGCAATGCGCGGTCCGCATAAGACGGCCTCCGTTAACAGGAGACGCACATGCGCGCGACTTTTCTTGGCACCGTCGCAACGATCATTCTCACCGCGAGCTCCGCGCTCGCGCAGAGCGAAGGCGAATTCCCGGCCAGGCTCGCCGGCCACGTCGTGATGCCGGCCGCCACGTTCATCGACGCGCCGGCTGATGCGCCCGCCGATCTCAAGACCTCCGGCAAATACACCACCGGAAAGCGCGTCGACGCGCTCGGCACGGTGATGGGCAAGTCCTATGAGCGGGCGACCGGCTTGTCGCTGCCGTTCAAGGGCCAGCCGCTGCAAGGCCATTCCGGCATCAAGTCGATGGGCGACGGCACCTTCTGGGTCGTCACCGACAACGGCATGGGCGCGCGCGCCAATTCGCCGGATTCCATGCTGTACCTCAACCGCTACAAGATGGATTGGGCCGGTGGCAAGATCGAGCGGCTGGAGACCGTGTTCCTGCACGACCCCGACAGACGCGTGCCGTTCCGCATCGTGCATGAAGATACCGAGAAGCGCTATCTCACCGGCTCCGACTTCGACACCGAAGGTTTTCAGATCATCGGCGACACCTTCTGGATCGGCGACGAATTCGGCCCCTATATCCTGGAGGCCGACAAATCAGGCAAGATCCTCGGGCTGTTCGAGACGGTTGCCGACGGCAAGCCGGTGCGCTCGCCGGATCATTGGGCGGTGACGACCCCGGGCGCGCCGGGCGCGACCTACACCAACGTCAACCTGCGGCGCTCCAAGGGTTATGAGGGCTTCGCCTCCTCGAAAGACGGCAAGTTTCTCTACGGCCTGCTCGAGGGGCCGCTGTGGGACGCCGACAAGAAAGACTGGGAGAAGGTCGACGGCAAGGAAGCCTCGCGCATCCTCGAATTCGACGTCGCCGCGGAAAAGTTCACTGGCCGCTACTGGCAGTATGTCTTCGAGCAGAACGGCAATGCCATCGGCGACTTCAACATGATCGACCGGGCGAGCGGTCTGATCATCGAGCGCGACAACGGCGAAGGCACGCCCGACAAGGCCTGCCCGCAAGGCACCCGCGGCGAGAACTGCTTCCCCGACGTCGCCAAGTTCAAGCGCGTCTACAAGATCGAGCTCACCGACGCCAATGTCGGCAAGCCCGTGCGCAAGATCGGCTACATCGACCTCCTGAAGATCAGAGATCCCGACAACAAGGCGAAGAAGCCGCTCAATGATGGCGTCTACACCTTCCCGTTCTTCACCATCGAGAACGTCGATCGTGTCGACGAAACCCACATCATCGTCGGCAACGACAACAATCTGCCGTTCTCGTCCAGCCGCGATCCCAACAAGGCCGACGACGACGAGTTCATGCTGCTCGATGTCGCGGATTTCCTGAAGGCGAAGTAAGCTGACGCTCTTTCAACACAGTCATGGGCCCGCCGGCCCCGGCGCAAAACAAAAAAACACGGCCCCCCCGTGTATAGGGAGACACCCCGGCGATGGGGGAGCCCCCCCACCGCGCGGCGGGG
>NZ_JBVVPQ010000012.1:58738-65220 GCF_055811695.1 Bradyrhizobium sp. MI1.3
GCCCACCACGACGTGTCAATCCTGCTCTTTGGGGCGTTTTCCCTCACGGCTAATAACGCTCCCGCTATTTCAACCCATACACCCCCGGGCTTGCCGGGCCGATCCAGTAATCCGCGGCGCCAGCGATTGAATCGTGACGCCGCGGCGTACTGGATGCCCCGCCTTCGCGGGGCATGACAGGGAGTGAGCGAGCGCGAGCTAAGACAGCATCGCACTTCGGCGCCGCCCATCAACCCGCCGGCACGATCACCATGCTCTTGTCTTTCGGCCAGCGAATGCGCCAGGCGAAATTGATGTCCTTGACCTCACCGGGCTTGGCGTCGAACGACCATTCCAGCACGCCGCGCCGGTCGCGAATGTTGCTTGCGGTCGGCGGCGTGGTCGCAGGCAACATCTCGACGAGGATGTCCTCGTTCTCGCTGACCGGCAACTGATCCTCGATCGCGACCTTGATCGGGAAGTCGTGACCGTTGCGGATCGTCGTCTTGAACGATCGCTCGTCGGTCTTCGACGTCGTGACCAGGAGACCGGCCGAACCTTCGTTGCGCTTGAGCACCGCGCGCTCGATCCTGACCTTGTCGTCGGCGCCGAAGCCGAGCCGCACGATATCGTCCTTGGCCGAAGCCGAGAGCTTGCCGCGGCCGACGAAGGTTCCATCGCGATAGATTGCGACCTTGCCTGGCAACAGGCTCGTGTCGTCGGCCTGCTTGAAGCTGGCTTCGAGGAAGGCGGTGGGATCCATCACCGGAGCCGCGCGCACCATGAGATCGGCGGGCACGGTCATCGAGGCGATGCGCAGGCTCTTGGCGCCCTCGGCGGGGGCGAGGCTGACGCGGCCGGGAATTTTGTAGGTGGCCTGGAAGTCGCCGATCTCGGCGACCGCCTGCTGTTCTTCGGCGCGTTCGGCAATATCTTCCCTGGATCGGCTGGCATAAGCCGGAGCTTCCATCTTACGCTGCATTGGCGCCGCCGCAGGCATTGCCGAATCCGAAAGCGAACCCAGCGCCCGCGGCTTCGGCACTTGCGGATACTGCGCGACCAGCGAATTCAGCTCCGGCGCGCTGCCGCCGCGGCCGATGCGGACCGTGGAGACGCCGAGCGTGACGTTGGACCAGTCCTCGCCGGTCGATTGCGTGACTTCGGCACGGCGAACCAATTCGAGCTGCGGCTTGCGATCCTTCGCGCCGGTGTCGAGGCGGGCGTCGTAGAGCGGCAGCCAGCGCGCATTGCGCACATTGTAGGTGACCCTCAACGTCGCCTTGGTTGCTGCCGGCACGGCGATGTCCATGCGGACTTCGAGCTTGCTCGGCGGCTTGGCCTTGCGCTCGATTTCGAGCTGGCCGATCTGCCGATCGATCTCGCGCATCTTGCGCGTGGCGTCGCGAACGGCGGTATCGGCGCTCGCAATTTCCTCCCCGACGGTGGCAAAGGCCGTGCGCCATTCGGCAATCGGCCGCGCCTCGCCCTTGTCGCCGATGCCGGCGGGCGATGCTTCCGCAAAATGCTCCGCGAATTTGCGCCGCGCATTGGCCGAGTCGATCGCGCCTTGCAGGTCGGCGCGCTGGTCATTCAGCGCCTCGATGCGCTTGTCCAGCTCCGGCAGATTGACCGGCGCCGCACGTGGCGTTCGCGCATCGATCGTGCCGATGGTGAGCTTCGCTCCCCCCTCACCCTCCACCCGGATCGAGGAGGTGTCGAGACCAAGCGGGAAGTCCTTGGCAATGAGCGTCGAGTCACCAGACGGCAGGTCCACCGCGATGACGCGGGTGACGGTCGCGCCATCAGGGTAAACCGTGACGGTATCGATGGCCGATGTGGCGTCCAATTCGGCAGCCCATGACGACGACGCGAAGGCCGTGGTCACCAGAACCAGGCTCGTCGTTGCCAAACATCTTGCGGTGATGCGCATCAAGTCCCTCCTCCAAGTCATCGCCGCCGCCAGCCGGACGCGCGATCCAATGCCTCGCCAACATGGTTGGACGCGGCAGGGAAGGAACTGGTTCGATTGAGGTTTCCGTGGGGCGCCGCCGCGGCGGCAGCGGGGCCCGGAACGGGTCGTCGGCCGCGACAGAGCCCTTAATCCTGAGCGGACGAACCCTGGCCGAAAATGCGGCGAAGCAGGTCTGTCACGTTCTTGGCGCCCGCCTTCTTCAGAATGCCGGCGCGATAGCCTTCGACCGTCCGTGCGCTCAGATGCATGCGCCGGGCGATCTCCTTGTTGGTCAGGCCGGCGGCGAGATGCTCGAGCACGTCACCTTCGCGCGCGGTCAGGGGTTCGCAGCCGGGCAACCAGCGCTGCCGGTTGGAGCCGGGCTGCGCGAACTCGTCGATGGCGGCATCGATCCGGTCGACGATGTCGCGGGTGCGGAACGGCTTCTCGATGAAGTCGGCCGCACCGCTCCTGATGGCATCGACCGCCATGGCGATGCTGCCGTTTGTCGCGGTCACCAGCACCGGCGCCATGCAGTTTTCCTCGCGCAGGCGCTTGAGCACGTCGAGACCGGAGCGATCGGGCGGCATCTCCAGCAGCACGCAGGCCGGCATCCGCGCCTTGGCCTCCGAGAGCAGAGACGCGCCGTCGGCGAAGCAGATCACGTTGTATGCGCTCTGTTGGAGCGCGGTGGAAAGTTGTTCGCGGGAGGCGGCATCGGTGTCGATGACGAATACCTCACCCTTGGAAAGCATGTTCCCAGGCATAATTCCGATCCAGCAATGTCTTTTGGTCAAATGGTCCGAGACAGCAGCGGGGCCTCGTCGCGCCGCGCCGTCATATGCACGGCATTCACGCCCGTGCTTCGGTTTCCCTTATGTATGTTCCACCCGGTTCCCGGATTTGACGGATCGGGACATAAACTTTACATTTCGGGACATCTGCGGGAATGGCTGGCAGGAACGGTTCGCATGACCGACCTCATTCGCAGCGCGGGCTTGAGCTATTACCCGGAGGTCGCCCGGTCGGTCGGGCTCGACCCCAGACAAATGATGCGCAAGGTCAGGCTGCCGCTGGCCTGCCTCGACAAGCCCGATACGCCCATTGCCGTCACCGGCCTGCGACGTCTGCTCGAATTGTCGGCAGAGGCGTCCGGAGCCGAAGATTTCGGCTTGCGGCTTGCCGAGCGCGGCGGGCTGACCAATTTCGGCGCGGTCGGCCTGATCGTGCGCGAACAGGCGACGGTAGGTGAAGCCATCGAAGCCTTCTCGCGCTTCATCCCGATCCATCACGACGGCATGAAGCTGGACGTCACCCGCGACAAGCAGACCGTGACCGTCACGCTGCACCTGCGCGGCCGACAGCCGACCGCGCCGCGCCAGTCGATCGACATGGCGCTCGGCAGCGTCCACCGCATCATCCAGTCGCTGTTCGGCAGCGATTGGCGGCCGCAGGAAGTGCACCTGCATTACCCACCGCCGCACGACCGCAAGCGCTACCGCGAGTTCTACGGCTGCCGCGTGACTTTCAATGCGGAGGACGATTCGATCCTGTTGTCGGCGCACGACATGGAGCGCCGGATCCCGAGCGCGCATCCGCTGATCGCGAGCTATCTGCGCAAGCGGATCGAGGCGATCGAGACGCGGCCGGCAAGCTGGGAGGAGAAGGTCGACGAGGTCGTGCGTCTCCTGCTCGCCGGCGGCGACTGCACGGTCGAGCGCGTCGCCGAGCACCTCGCCTGCACCCGCCGCACCGTCCACCGGCACCTCGCCGAAGCCGGCACCAGCTTCTCGGCGATTCTCGACGCGCAGCGCGCCGATCTCGTGGTCCAGCTGATCGATAATCCCGGCCGGCCGCTGGCCGACATCGCCGTGCAGCTCGGCTTCTCCGCGCAGAGCGCCATGGCCCGCTGGTTCCGCGGCCATTTCGGCTGCACCATCACCGCATGGCGCAAAGGCGTCAGGCCATTGAAATCGTCGACCGTGGCGACCGCAGCTTGAATCAGCGTGCCGGGACGGGCACGCCCATGATGGCGAGGGCGCGGCGAGGGCTGCCGGCGAGCAGCGGGCCGAACGCGATGGCAAAGCCGAGGAACGCAACGATCCACCCGCAGGCGGCAAGGTGCAGCAACGCATCGCTGTGCGCAGGCCAAACCACCGCCGCGACCCGCGCCAGCGCCGCAACGATGATCGCGGCATAGATGGCCTGTGTCGCCGGCGAAGCTGTCAGCGCCTGTCCAGTATGGCCGAGACTCGCACGGGTCATCACCGCGAGCGTCATGGTTCCGGCCGCGCCGGCCATCCAGGCATGGACGCCCGCGCTCGGCGGCAATTCGCCGACGACGGCAAAGGCATGCAGGAGGAAACCGAGCGGCACGAAGACATAGCCGATATGGAGGATCAGGAGCAGCCGCTCGCGGAATGTGCGGTCACCGGCCCAGCGTGCGAGCCGCACCAGATGGAGCCCGCCGACAAGCGCCATCGCCACGCCGGTGAGGGTGCTCAACGGCGCCACAATCCACGCGATGATCGCAATTGCGCTGCACCCGATCACCACACCGTCAAAGCGTCCGAATGGCACCGGGAGGCGGCCGGGGTTGAACTTGACCAGCCAGTTGCGGGTGAAGCTCGGGATGATGCGGCCGCCGATCAGCGAGATCATCAGCACGACCACGCCGATGCCGACGCGGATGCCAACATCGGCCGCACCCGCATAATGCGCTTCGAGATGGAAGCCGACATTGCCGGCGAGCAGCACGAGCACCAGCACCACCACAGGAAGGTTGCGCCAGTTGCCGCCGGCGATGATCTCGCGCGTTGCTGCAGCGACGACCAAGGTCAGGAAGGCGGCATCGACGGCAAGCGCAAACGCCCAGCCGATATCGGCGGACAGCGTCACCGCGACGCGGCCGGCGAGCCAGACCGCCAGCAGCGCGCCCAAGGACGTCCCCTGGATCGGCAGCCGCCCGGTCCAGTTCGGAATCGCCGTGAACAGGAATCCCGTGATCACCGCCGGCAGGAAGCCGTAGAGCATCTCATGGACGTGCCAATCGCGCGGCGCGAAAGCCGACGTCACCGACAATTCGCCGTAGAACATCGGCAGCCAGGCCAGGATCGAAAGCCCAGCCTGGATGGCGGCGAGCAGGAAAAAGGGCCGAAAGCTGTTCGCAAACAGCGGCCAGCCCTCAAAGTTGCGGGATCGGGCGCCAGCCATGGGTCAACTCCAGTCGATTCAAATCGTCGCCTGGAAAAATACTGCCGTCCGGCCGGCTCGTTTTTGAGCTATCGCAAACACCCTGACGATTGCAGGTGTCATCACACTTCCAGCGCCAAGGAGGCAGAATGGCCAAGGTCGACACATCGTTGGTTGCGCATTTGCCGCTGTTTGGGGGTGTCAAACCGGAGGACCTCGAGGAGATCCTGCGCGAGGCCCGCTCAGTGCGCTATCCCAAGAACAGCGCCATTTTCGAGCAGGGTGCGGACGCGCAATCCTTCTTCCTGCTGCTGCACGGCCATGTTCGCGCAGCCAAGACCACACCGAGCGGCGAGCAGATCGTGGTGCGCTACGTCTCGCCGGGCGAGACGTTCGGTCTCGCGATGGCGATCGGGGCCGCGCGCTATCCGGCCACGGCGATCGCGGTCGACGACAGCGTCGCCCTGATCTGGCCGACCTCGGCCTGGCCGCGACTGGTCGAGCGATTTCCCTCGCTTGCCGCCAACACGCTCCAAACCGTCGGCACGCGGCTGCAGGAGAGCCACACCCGAATCCTGGAAATGTCGACCCAGCAGGTCGAGCAGCGCGTCGCGCATGCGCTGCTGCGCCTCGCCAAACAATCCGGCAAGAAGCTCGACCACGGCATCGAGATCGATTTCCCGATCAGCCGCCAGGACATCGCGCAGATGACCGGCACCACGCTGCACACCGTGAGCCGCATCCTGAGCGGCTGGGAACAGCAGGGGCTGGTCGAGAGCGGCCGTCAGCGCATCATCCTGCGCGATCCGCATGGCATCGTCGTGCTGGCGGAGCGGAGCCCTGACAGCGGCGCGGCTTAAGGCCAGGGGTGAGCGTCGCTTCCGCTTACGGCGAAAGCGCCCCTCACCCGGGAATCCGCGCGCAGCCCGCGCGAATTCCAGATCGGTTCACGCCGGCACGCGGTCACACAGCGCGGCGAGGAATTTGTCGCGATCGATGCCATGCTCGCGGCAGGCGTCATCGACCGTGTGGAAGGTTGCGATCGGACAGCCCACGCAGGCCATCCTGAAGGCGAGAAACACGCGGATCGTGTGCGGCGCCGTGCGCATGATGTCATCGACCAGATCGTCGGATCCAAAAGGCATGGACAACAACTCCGTTCCGAAACCACGATAGCAGAGCGGGCGGCGGTTTCTTTGTTGGAGCGCAAGCTGCTTGTCATTCCGGAGCGCGCGAAGCGGGGGCCCCGGATGCCGCGGGGCGGAGACCCGGGGGGGGAAATGGTTAACGGGGGGCCCCAAGTGGGGGCCCCCCGCATTGCGGGGCGAAACCCCCCCGCGGGGGGACAGGGTGGGGGGGG
>NZ_JBVVPQ010000012.1:65230-168030 GCF_055811695.1 Bradyrhizobium sp. MI1.3
ATGTTGGTCTTAACAAAACGCTCTCAAAAAAAACCCCTTCCCAAACCCCCTATCGCTGCGGGGGGGGGTTTTTTTTTTTCCCCCCCCCCCATCTTTTTTATCCCCCCCCCCCCCCCCCCCGAGCCCGGAATCCATCGGGCAGCAGACCGAGAGGTGAAATGGATTCCGGGCTCGCACCAAGTGGCGCACCCCGGAATGACGGGACTACACCGCCCGGCTGTGCAACTGCTTCGCGGGATCCAGATGCGCGTCGAACGCGGCTGCGACGCTGCGCACGAGAAAGCGGGAGTCCTTGGCGACTGCGATGCGGGCGCCGTCGAGTTTCACGACGCCGTCGGAAATCAGCGGCTTCAGACGCGACGCCGATTTCAGCATTGCCCCGGCCTCTGCGCCATGACGCGCGCAGATATCGCCGAGATCGGCGCTGAACTCGCACATGATGCGTTCGATGATGTCGGCGCGCAGCCGGTCGTCGTCGGTGAGGCCATAGCCTTTCGCGGTGGCCAAATGGCCGGCGGCGATGCTCTGCGCATAGGCGCCGATCTGCACCTCGTTCTGGACATAGCCCTGCGGCAAATGTCCGATCGCGCTCGCGCCGAAGCCGAGCAGAACTTCGCCCTGGTCGGTGGTGTAGCCCTGAAAATTGCGCCGCAGCGTGCGTTGCTCGAAGGCCACGGCCATGGAATCGCCGGGTCGCGCGAAATGATCGAGCCCGATCTGCACGTAGCCGGCCTCCTTCAACGCATTGGCGATCGCGCAGGCTTGGTCGTGGCGCGCAAGGCCGTCGGGCAGCACGGCCTCGTTGATCATGCGCTGGTGCTTCTTGAAAGCAGGCACATGCGCGTAGCCGAACACCGAGAAGCGGTCGGGCCCAAGCTCGAGCGAACGTCGCACCGTATCCAGGCACGAGGCAACGGTCTGGTGCGGCAGTCCGTAGATCAGATCGAAGTTGATCCCCTTGATGCCGGCGTGCTGGAGCATGTCGACCACGGAAGCCGTCTGCTCAAAACTCTGCACCCGGTTGATCGCGCGCTGCACGACAGGGTCGAAGCTCTGCACGCCCAGGCTCGCGCGATTGACGCCGGAGAGCCGCATCGCCTCGACCATGTCGGAAGTCAGCGTGCGGGGATCGATCTCGACTGCAATCTCGGCCGACGGCAGCACGAAGAACGATTGCCGCATCGCCGCCATCAACTCGGCAAAAGCCTCCGGCGCCATGATCGTCGGCGTGCCGCCGCCGAAATGGATGTGCTCGACCTTGATGCGCCGGCCGATCGTCTCGGACACCTGCGCGATCTCGCTGCGCAGCGTACGCAGATAGGCCGCGATGAGACCGTCTCGACGAACGATCTGGGTATGGCAGCCGCAATACCAGCACATCTCGCGGCAGAACGGCACGTGCAGATAAAGCGACGCGCTGGCCGCCGCCGGGAGCTCCGCCAGCCAGCGGGCGTAAGCCCCCGCGCCGATCGCCGGCGAGAAATGCGGTGCGGTCGGGTAGCTCGTGTAGCGCGGCAATCGTTCTTCGCCGTAGCTCGCCGCAAGATCGGCCCTCATATCTTACCCATTCGTCAATCAATGCTGCGCAGCGGGGCGGCGCATCCCGGATGGCACCAAATTACCCGTTTTCGGGTGCGAAACCTTGCGCTCGCTCAAAGTCCGAGCACGGGATAAGAGCCATGGTGACATTTGATTGTTGCCCTCTGGAGACAGGTTATGGCGTCGTTCGCGCTCGATCTCGTTCTGTGGCTCACCGGCGTTCGCGGCCATATCCCGCGCTTTGACGATTTTCGTCCCGTCCCCACGACGCCCACCGTTGGCGCCAGCCACCTGGTACGCGTAATGGTCATCACGGCCGCCGTCTTCGCCGCGCTGTCGCTCGCGGTTTGGGGCACGGTCTGGATTGCGATCCAGTTGCTCTAATCGACGACAATCCATTCGCAATAAACGCAGCTGAACATGCGAACGATTTGCGGCCGACGCGACTGACGTCGCGAGTCGTCACGTCTTTCGTATCGCCGATGCGATCTTCGACAAACTCCTAAGGATTTTACCGGAGGCGAATTCGGCAAAAGCTTGTCGCAGCACAAACACACTTGCCGCGATCGGCGCACACTGCATTCCGTCATCAAAACCATTTCAGATGAAGGATGCTTCCGATGTTCACCCGCCGAGCCGCATTGATCAGCGCCGCCGCAACCGCCCTGATGCTGGCGACACCCGCCTTGGCTGCCGATGATCTCAAACTGCCGCGCCAGAAGGTCGAGCTGGTCGCTCCGCCCTTCGTGCATGCGCACGAGCAAGCGACCAAGCAGGGTCCCAAGATCGTGGAGTTCACGCTCACGATCGAGGAGAAGAAGGTCGTCATCGACGAGAAGGGCACCACGTTCCAAGCGATGACCTTTAACGGCTCGATGCCAGGTCCGATGATGGTCGTGCACGACGGCGACTATGTCGAAACGACGCTGGTCAATCCCGCAACCAACTCCATGCCGCACAACATCGACTTCCATTCCGCGACGGGCGCGCTCGGCGGCGGTGCGCTCACGCTGGTCAATCCCGGCGAGCAGGTCGTCTTGCGCTGGAAGGCGACCAAGACCGGCGTGTTCGTCTACCATTGCGCACCGGGCGGCCCGATGATCCCCTGGCATGTCGTCTCCGGCATGAACGGCGCCGTGATGGTGCTGCCGCGCGACGGCCTCAACGACGGCAAGGGCCACGCACTGAAATACGACAAGATCTACTATGTCGGCGAGCAGGACATGTACGTGCCGCGCGACGACAAGGGCAATTTCAAGTCCTATGAATCGCCGGGCGAAGCCTTCACCGACACCGAAGAGGTGATGAAGAAGCTGATTCCCTCACATGTCGTGTTCAACGGCAAGGTCGGTGCGCTCACCGGCAAGAATGCGCTGACCGCCAATGTCGGCGAGAACGTACTGATCGTGCATTCGCAGGCCAACCGCGACAGCCGTCCGCATCTGATCGGCGGCCATGGCGACTATGTCTGGGAAACCGGCAAGTTCTCCAATGCGCCGGAGACCGGGCTCGAGACCTGGTTCATCCGCGGCGGCTCGGCGGGAGCTGCGCTGTACAAGTTCATGCAGCCCGGCATCTACGCCTATGTCACGCATAATCTGATCGAGGCCGCCGACCTCGGCGCCACCGCGCACTTCAAGGTCGAAGGCAAGTGGAACGACGATCTGATGACGCAGGTGAAGGCGCCTGCGGATATCCCGGCGCCCAACACCAACTAGACGCGACGAGGGGCCGGTGATGACCGGCGCCTTCTTCCCTGGGGGACGACCATGCTGATCGCATTCAAGCTGAAACTGCTACTCGCCTGTGCCGCCGGGTTCGCGGGGCCGATCGCGGTGCCGCTGGTGTCGGACATCGGGACTCATGGCGCCGCGACGGAGCCCGCCATCGTCAGGGTCGCGCCAGGCGGCCTGTCCTATCGCGAGGCCGGCGATTTCACGCGTGCCGGGCAGCAGGCGGAAGCGCCGCTGCGCACGATGCGCTTCGAGAGGCCGATGCACATCATGCGGCATCAGGTCTCGTCATCCGACTATCAGATTTGCGTGCAGGAGGCCGCTTGCCGCGCGCTTGATCGCGGCGTGGCCATCGCCTCCGATCGGCCTGCGGTGCAGGTGAGCTGGCACGATGCCGAGGCTTATGCGGGTTGGCTCTCGCGCAAGACCGGTCACAGTTACCGCCTGCCGAGCGACGTGGAATGGGCCTTTGCCGCGGGCTCGCGATTCAGGGACGACGGCCTTCCGGTGGACGCAACAGATCCATCGAAGCGCTGGATCGGCCGCTACGAGCGTGAATCCGAGCGTGACCTCTTCGACACGACAGCCTATCCGTTCGGCAGGTTCGGTTCGAACGAGCACGGCATCGAAGATCTCGCCGGCAATGTCTGGGAGTGGACCTCGACCTGCTTCGTGCGCTCGCGCACCGACGCGGCCGGCAATACCGGCAAACCGACCGTGAACTGCGGCGTGCGCGTCGCCGAAGGCGCGCACCGCGCCTATGTCACCGATTTCATCCGCGACGCCCGCGCGGGCGGCTGCGCACAGGGCGTCCCTCCCGCCAATCTCGGCTTCCGCCTGGTTCGAGAGGAAACGTCCTGGGTCGCAAGCGTGTCGGCGCGGTGGAGCAAGACGTGGGCAGCGAGGTCGTAGCGGATCTAAACGCGAGGAAAGATCGACGCCGGCGCCTCATATTCAGTCATTGCGAGCGCAGCGACTTGTCCGCCGAAGCCTGGGCGAAGGCGGAAGCAATCCAGAATCTTTCTGCGGAGACAGTCTGGATTGCTTCGTCGCAAGAGCTCCTCGCAATGACGAAATTGCGGCGCGCGCCCGGCGCTCAACCGTCACTACACGCGCGGCGTGCTCAGATCGCCCGCACGAACATGCGAAAGCCCGGCGCACCGATGATCGCCTCGAAGGCAGGATCGCGCTTCTCCTCGGCAAGGACGAAGCCGGCCTTGGCATAAGCGCGCTCGGCGGGCTCGTTGCC
Source organism: Bradyrhizobium sp. MI1.3 (assembly GCF_055811695.1). Taxonomy (NCBI): domain Bacteria; kingdom Pseudomonadati; phylum Pseudomonadota; class Alphaproteobacteria; order Hyphomicrobiales; family Nitrobacteraceae; genus Bradyrhizobium; species Bradyrhizobium sp. MI1.3. The sequence continues at coordinate 69,752 of NZ_JBVVPQ010000012.1, forward strand.
GATCAGGAACGATATCGTCACCCGGGCAAATCCAGCTGCCCGCCCCTTCTCCAGCGCATGCGCGATCAGTGACTGCACCAGGCCGCGGCCGCGACAGGCGGGATCAGTCGCGACATACTCGATCATCCAATCGCCCTCGCCGCCCTGAACCCAGCAGGCGCGCGTGTAGCCGGCGCGTTGACGAATGGCCTCCAGCTCTGCCGGGGCGAGCCCGGATGCGGCTGCGACTTCTTCGATCGCACGCCAAGCCGCTGGTCCCGTGCCGGCCGCCGGTAGCGCACACAAGGCGGCAGCAGGCTTGCCATCGATCTCGGCGACCAGAAATTGCGAGACGTGCCACATCGACACTGCGCGGGCGACTGCGATGCGCGCGATGAAAGCGCGGCACTGTGTTTCAGGCCAACCGAGCGCAACGTCGAACCAGCCGCGCGGCCGGTAGCCGCGCTGCGATGACAGGATGGTTTGTGCGATGAAATCGGCGTCTTCGGGACGCGCAGACCGTATCGTCATGCGCGCCCCTTCGCGAAAACCTTACGTGTTCTTCAGCGCGACGCGGAATTCGGCTTCGGTCTTGGCCTTGACCTCGTCGAGCGAGACGCCGTCGGCGAGCTCGATCAGCGCCATGCCGCCGTTGCCGTGCTTGTCGATGGTGAAGACGGCCAGGTCGGTCACGACCATGTCGACCACGCGCTCGCCGGTCAGCGGCAAATTGCACTGCTTCAGGAGCTTTGGACCGTCCTTGGCCGAATGCTCCATCACCACGACCACGCGCTTGACGCCGGCAACGAGATCCATCGCGCCGCCCATGCCCTTGACCATCTTGCCGGGGATCATCCAGTTGGCGAGATCGCCGTTCTGGGCCACCTGCATGGCGCCGAGGATCGACAGATCCATGTGGCCGCCACGGATCATGCCGAAGGAATCCGCGCTCGAGAAATACGAGGTCGACGGCAGCTCGCTGACGGTCTGCTTGCCGGCGTTGATGAGATCGGCGTCCTCTTCACCCTCATAGGGGAACGGGCCCATGCCGAGCATGCCGTTCTCGCTCTGAAGGCTGACGTCCATGCCGTCGGGGATGTAATTCGAGACCAGCGTCGGGATGCCGATGCCGAGATTGACGTAATAGCCGTCACGCAGTTCCTTCGCGGCGCGCGCAGCCATCTGTTCACGGGTCCAGGCCATCTTAGTCTCCTGATCTCAAGCTGCCGTGCGCGGGCGGGTGTTGCGGAATTCGATGCGCTTCTTGGCCGTTCCGACCTCGACGATGCGCTTGACGAAAAGACCGGGTGTGTGGATGTGGTCGGGATCGAGTTCGCCGGCCGGAACCAGATGCTCGACCTCGGCCACCGTGACCTTGGCGGCCGTCGCCATCATCGGGTTAAAGTTGCGCGCGGTCTTGCGGTAGATGAGGTTACCTGCGGTGTCGCCCTTCCAGGCGTGGACGATGGCGAGGTCGGCGAACAGGCCGCGCTCCATCAGGTATTTCTGCCCGTCGAATTCCTTCACTTCCTTGCCTTCGGCGATCAGCGTGCCGACGCCGGTCTTGGTGTAGAAGGCCGGAATGCCGGCACCGCCGGCGCGGATGCGCTCGGCCAGCGTGCCCTGCGGATTGAATTCGAGTTCCAGCTCGCCGGCGAGGAATTGCTGGGCGAACAGCTTGTTCTCGCCGACATAGGACGAGATCATTTTCTTGATCTGACGGGTTTCGAGCAGGCGGCTGAGGCCAATGCCGTCGACGCCGGCATTGTTTGAGACCACCGTCAGGTCCTTGACGCCGGAGTCGCGGATCGCGTCCGACAGCGTCTCGGCGATGCCGCAAAGGCCGAAGCCGCCCGACATGATCATCATGCCGTCTTTCAGAACACCCTCGAGAGCCGACTTGGCGTCGGGATAGACCTTGTTCATGCAAATTACCTTCGAGTGAACCTTCGGCTTGTAGGCGTCGCGCCTTAGTGGCGGCGATTATTAGGCGAAATCGTCCGAAGCCGTCAATGATACGGGGTTCTCCGCTCCGCCCCTGGGTGATAGAAGCTGCCCAAGCCGTAGGCGCAACCGTTCCCGCGGCCTTGAAAGCGACAAGAAAACCCATCAAGTTGCGGCACTTAACACAATAGGTCTTGGGCGTGGGGCGCGCAGGTTTCCCGGCCCGCCTTCTGGCTCCAGCGACCAACTCGATCAGGACATGCCATTGACCATGGCCCAAGGAATGAAGCGCCTCGGGACGCCGATCGCGGCGCTGCTCGGCGTGGCGCTGATCGCCCTGATCGCGACCTCATGGCTCATCAACCGCGACGCGCTGCGCAAGGCGGTGGAAACGCAGATCCGCGACGTCACCGGGCTCGAGGTCAATGTCGCAGGCGCGATCGACATCTCGGTGCTGCCGGCAAGCTACATCTCCTTCCATGACGTCGGCCTGAAGGGCGGCGGCACCAGCGATCCCGCGCTCCATGTCGACGTGCTCACCGCGAACCTGCGGCTGCTGCCGCTGCTGCTGCAACGGTTCGAGATCGCCGACCTGACGCTGCTGCGGCCGCGCATCCATGTCAGCCTGAAGCCGGACGGCGAAAGCAACTGGACGCCGTTCATCCAGACCATCGCGCGCACCATGAAGCCCGGCGCCGAGAATCAAGTGTCGTTCTCCGAGATCCGGATCCAGGACGGCGTGCTCGATTACGAGGACGCCGCCATGCACGGCACCGAGAAGTTCGAGGACATCGACCTCTCGCTGGCCTGGCCCTCGATCTCGCGCTCCTTCGCTGCGACCGGACAATTCGACTGGCGCGGCGAACGGGTCGACGGCTCGATCAGCTTTGCCGATTTCGTCGCCGCGCTCTCCGGCGAGCGCTCGGGGTTGAAGGCGCGAATCGCGAGCGCACCGCTCAAGCTCGCCTTCGACGGCAGCGTCGCCAACCGCACCAGCCCGATGATGGAGGGCACGCTCACCATCGACAGCCCGTCCTTGCGCAACGCGCTACGCTGGACCGGCCAGCCGCAGCCCGCCAGCGGCGGCTTCGGCCGCTTCGCGTTGAAGGCGCGGGCCAATGTCGTCGGCGCGTCGATCGCGCTCACCAATGTCAATGTCGAGCTCGACGGCAACACCGCTGAGGGCGTGATGACCTACGCCAATAACGGCCGGCAGACGCTGCAGGCGACGCTCGCAGCTGACGCGCTCGACTTCACACCCTATATCTCGACCTTCCGCCTGCTCGCGAGCGGCGCGCGCGACTGGAACAGGCAGCTGTTCGATCTCAACGCCTTGTCGACCACCGACCTCGACATGCGCCTGTCGGCCGCCAAGCTGACGGTCGGGGCGTCGAAACTCGGCCGCACCGCGATCGGCGCGAATCTGCGCAACGGCACGCTGGCGCTCTCGGTCGGCGAGGCCCAGGTCTATGGCGGCATCGCCAAGGGCTCGTTCGGCATCGCGCGCTCCGACACCGTGGCCGACATCAAGGCGCAATTCCAGTTCACCGACGTCGACCTTCAGGCCTGCGCCTCCGAGCTGTTCGGTATCAACAAGCTGTCCGGGCGCGGCAACATCAACGTCTCGCTCGTCGCGTCCGGCTCGAGCCCGTTCGGCCTCGTACAGTCGCTCGACGGCAGCGCCACCGTGACCGGGCATGATGGCGCGATCGCGGGCTTCAATGCCGAGCAGCTCCTGAAGCGGCTCGAGCGGCGGCCGCTGTCCGGCGGCGGCAATTTCCGCAACGGCTCGACCCCTTACGACAATCTCACCATCGCGGTGAAGTTCTCCGACGGCATCGCCACCGCCGAGGACATCCGCGTCGAAGGACCGGCGGCGAAGATCACGATGACCGGCACCGCCTCGGTGCCGACCCGCGAATACGACATGAAGGGCGTGGCCAGCCTCAACAGCGCGTCGGGGTTCGAATTGCCCTTCGTGGTGCAGGGCCCCTGGGACGACCCCCTCGTCTTCCCCGATCCGGAAAGCCTGATCCGCCGCTCGCCGGCCTCTGCGCCCCTGCTCGACATGCTGAAAGACCGCAAGCCGGGCGACGCGGTGCGCTCCGCGATCGAGCGCATCACCGGCACCGGAAAACGTCCCGCACCCGCCGAAGCGCCGACGGCGGAGAACGCCAAGGAAGGCGCGAAGTCGAACTAGTCCTGAGCGGATCGCGGACGCGGAACGCCTCCGCCAACGCATAAGAGCCGTCCGTATTTCGCCACGATGGTCTCATACCTGAGGTTGAAGCAGGAGGAGACATCGCCCAATGGGAAGCTTTGGAAGATGCCGGGTGGCCGCCGTTATTGCGGCACTCGCGCTGGTCACCGTCGCGAGCGCCTCGCATGCGCAAGACGTTTCACGACCGGAGTCTGTTGATCGCCCCTCCGCTCTTCTCCTTCCTGCCGGGAAGGTCATTTTCGACGCCGCGGTGGCTCGTGCCAACAGGGGCACAAACGGCTTCGGCCTGCCCCCTTCGTTCCCACTGCCCTCGTGCGGATTTCCTGATGGGCTTTGCGGCGCGGTGAACCGCGACGGCACGCTTGCTGTGCCGGCCGAATACGATTGGGTCGATACCTTCCATGAAGGGCGCGCGCTGGTGCGATCGAATGGTCGCTATGGCTATGTCGACACAAGCGGTCATGTGATCGCAAAGCCGCAATATCCGATTGCAGATCGCTTCTCGCACGGATTTGCGCAGATCGACGTCGGCGGCCGATCCGGTCTGATCGACCTCGACGGCAACACCGCGCTCGAGCCGAAGTTTGGCTACGTCATTCCCTTCACCGAGAAGGTCTTCTTTGCCACCGAGGGCCGGACCACGTCAGGAGGCATCGCGGGCACGGAGCAGTTCAGCCATGGGATTTTCGAGTTCGTCGGCGCGATCGCCGACAGCAGAGCGGTCACTGCGACAGGCAAATGGGGCCTCGTGGACCGCTCCGGCGCCTGGCTTGTTCCGCCGTCTCCCAACGCGATCCTGCCTTTTGACACCGAAGGTACGGCGCTCATGCTGGCGAGGGTCGATTCAGGATGGGGTGTGATACGTCCCGACGGAAGCTGGGAGATCGAACCAAAATTCCAGCAGCTTGGTTCGTTTGTTGATGGGATGGCCCCCGCAAAGGTCGATGACCATTGGGGTTTCATTGATCGCGCGGGACGCCTCAAGATCGAGCCGAAATTCGAGAACGTCCATCAATTTGTACACGGCGCGAAATTTACCCCAGCCCGCCTGAACGGCCGATGGGGCCTGGTAGATCGCACCGGCGAATGGGTCGTCCAGCCCCAATACGAAAACATATCTCTGAAGGGGACTGCGCCATGGTCGTGGGACATTCAGAACGAGAAGAAGCATGGCTATCTCGATGAAAACGCCAAGCTCATTGTCCCGCCCCTATTCGATTTTTCGGTCGGGCGATGCGCCAATGGACGCATTGTCGGGGAGATCGACAGGCAGCCGCGAATTCTTGATGAGAATGGCAAGTCGATCGAGCCGCAGGAGGGTGAGCTATCGAGGCCGGTGACCTGCGACGGACCTTATATCCTCAAGATCAGCGGTAAATTTGCCTATGCGGCAGCCGATCTCACGCCGATGACGGCACAGCGGTTTGACCGTGCCGGCCCTTTCGTCGGCTCTCTTGCTGTCGCCGGTTTTGGGGACAAATTCGGATTGTTGAGAACTGACATCACCTGGGCCATAGAACCCACGCTCGATGCGATCTCTCCAGGCTTGCCGAATGGTTCGGTTCTAGCGCGGCTGGACGACAGGAACGGCATCATCGATGCCTCGACCGGTGCATGGATCACCAAGCAGCCTTTCGAACGCATCTGCCACATCAGGCCTGATATGGCCATGGCATTCGAGGGGGGTAAACGCGGCATCCTTGATGCCCATGGCTCCTGGCTAATCAAACCGCGAGAGGGACGGATGGGCATTCGCCTCGAGGATGGCTTGGTCCCGGCCCAATCGGGCGGGCATTGGGGCTTCATGAATGTGGAAGGAAAAATGGTGATCGAGGCGAGATTCGATGCACCGACGTTTTTTGATCGTGGCATCAACTGGACCAGTACCGACGCCTCTTGGTGTCCGATCGACCGCAGGGGACAGCCGATCGAAGGCCTTCAATGCCAGCCGTCGGACCCGCTAAAGAGACAGTTTGGCGTATTTGCATGTCAGCTCGGGCCCTGAGACCTCACGCGAATTGATCAGGGCGAATTGATGCGGCGATTGGATCGATGCCGCACATTAAGCATCTCCTCTCGCCCGACACCCCACGACCTATGTCTGACAAGAAGCCGCTAGATCGGATAGCGGCCATGCGCTAGTGTTTTATACGACCGGTTAAAAACACCGGCCGTTTGAGGGAGAAAAACGTGAAATCCAAGGTTATTGGCGCAGTATCACTGGCGGTCGCTGCGGCCGGGCTGCTTGCAGCCGCTGCACCCGCATTTGCGCAGCAGAAGACGATTACGGTCTGGTGGGGCAAGGGCTTCTACCGCTCCGAAGACGACGCGCTGCTCGAGACGATCAAGAAGTTCGAAGCCAAGACCGGAATCAAGGTCGAATTGTCGCAGTACGCGATCCAGGACATGATTCCGAAGACGGTCGCCGCGCTCGATGCCGGCACCGTGCCCGACGTCGCCTATTCCGACTCTTATGACGTGCAGGCCCAGGGCAAGTGGGCCTACGAGGGCAAGCTCGAGGATCTCACCGACGTCATGGAGCCGATCAAGGGCCGGTTCGTGCAGAACACGCTGGACGCCTCGATCCTCTATAACGACGTCACCAAGAAGAAGGCCTATTACGGCTTCCCGCTGAAGCAGCAGAGCATGCACGTCCAGATCTGGAACGACATGCTGGAGAAGGCCGGCTTCAAGCAGAGCGACATTCCGACCGACTGGGCGGGGTACTGGACGTTCTGGTGCGACAAGGTGCAACCGGGAATCCGCAAAGCCACTGGCCAGCGCATCTACGCCGTCGGCCAGCCGATGGGCGTAGAATCCACCGACGCCTTCCAGTCGTTCTACACCTTCATGGATGCCTACCACGTCAAGCTGGTCGACGACGACGGCAAGCTCACGGTCGACGATCCCACGGTCCGCGAGAACCTGATCAAGGCCATGAAGGACTACACCGACACTTATATCAAGGGCTGCACGCCACCGTCCTCCACGACCTGGAAGGATCCGGACAACAACGTCGCGTTCCACAACAAGACCATCGTGATGACCCACAACTTCACGATCTCGATCGCGGCTAAGTGGTATGAGGACTCGCAGAACCAGGCGCTCACGCAAGAGCAGCGCGACGCCGGCAAGAAGGCTTATGAGCAGGACATCATCACGGCGTCCTTCCCCAAGGCGCCGGATGGGTCGACCATCCGCTACCGCTCCGACGTCAAGACCGGGCTGGTCTTCAGCGTTGCCAAGAACAAGGCCGAGGCCAAGCAGTTCATCAGCTTCCTGCTCCAGGAAGAGAACGTTCGCCCCTATATCGAGGGCGCGCTCGGCCGCTGGTTCCCGGTGACGAAGGAAAGCCAGGCCAGCCCGTTCTGGCAGGCCGACAAGCACCGCAAGGCGGTGTACGCCCAGTTCACGGGCGGCACCGCGCCGTTCGATTTCACCAAGAACTGGAAGTTCACGATTCTCAACAACGAGAACGTGTGGGCCAAGGCGATGAACCGGGTGGTGAGCGAGAAGGTTCCGGTCGACAAGGCCGTCGACGAACTGATCGCCCGCATCAAGCAGGTCGCGGGTTAAGTCATCATCCCCTCGCCCCGCCCAGCGGGTGAAGGTATAAGAACAGTACCGGCCGTGTTTCGCGGCCGGCAACTCTTTGAAGAGTCCAAAAAGAATGGCGATTACGCTCTCTGGTGATCAGTCGATCCCCGCACCGCCCTTGTCGTCGCGGCTGACCCCGACGCAAATCTGGGGCATCGTGCTGCTCGCACCCTATTTGCTCGTTTTCCTTGCCTTCGTCGTCTACCCCGTCTGTTACGGGCTATGGCTGGCGCGGGCCCCGTCGAATTATGTCGCGCTCTATAACGACCCGATCTTCGCGCGCGCCGCCGTCAACACGCTGATCTTCCTGGTCATCGGCATCAACATCAAGATGCTGATCGCGCTGTTTTTGTCCGGCTTCTTCGCGCAGCAGCGCACCTGGATCAAATGGCTCTCGGTGGTCTTCATCCTGCCCTGGGCAGTGCCGTCAATTCCGACCATCCTGTCGGTGCGCTTCATGTTCAACCCCGAATGGGGCATGGTCAACCACCTCATCTTCAACTTGACCGGTGATGACGGCCCGAACTGGCTGAACGACCCGACCGTGGCGCTGACCATGGCAATCGGCGTCCACATCTGGAAATCGCTGCCGTTCTGGACGCTGATCCTGATGACCGGACGGCTTGCGATCGCGCAAGATCTGTTCGAGGCCGCCGAGGTCGACGGCGCCAGCTGGTGGCAGAAATTCCGTTACATCACCTGGCCGTCGCTGCAGATGCTCTACATCACCTGCACGCTGCTCTCGATGATCTGGACGCTCGGCGACTTCAACAGCGTCTATCTGCTCACCGGCGGCGGCCCGGCCGACCTCACGCACGTGTTGTCGACACTCGGCATCCGCTATCTCCGGCTCGACCAGCTCTCGCTCGCGATGGCCTCCATCGTCTGCGCGATACCGTTCGTCCTGCCGCTGATGTACTTCATGATGAAACGGTTGTCGCGATGAAGCTTCCCTCTCTCCGTGACGTCGCGACCGAGGCGCGGCTGCTCCTGATCGGCATTCCCGTCCTGCTCTGGACGATGATACCGATCTATCACATGTTCCTGTTCGCGATCTCGCCGAAGGAGGACGCGTTCTCGGGCAAGCTGTGGCCGGATCATCCGACGCTGCACAACTTCGAAATCGTGTTCAAGCAGCAGCATTACTTCCTGCGGGACTTCTACGTGCAGTTCTGGAATTCGCTGGTGATCGCGGCAGCCGTCGGCGTGCTCACGCTCGTCATCGCAACCGCGGCTGCGTTCTCGATCTCGCGGTTGCGCGTGCCCGGCGGGCGCATCGTGATGAACCTCGCGCTGTTCACCTATTTCATCCCGGCAGCGTTCCTCGCGGTGCCGATGTATCGCACCATGGGCAATTACGGCCTGCTCAACAATCATTGGTCGCTGATCCTGGCCATGGTGACGATCGCGAGCCCTTATGCGATCTGGGTGCTCAAGCAGGCCTCCGACAAGCTGCCGGTCGAGCTGGACGAGGCCGCGGTGATGGACGGCGCGACGACTCTCCAGATCTTCCGCCTGGTCTACTTGCCGCTGATGATGCCCTCGCTGGTCGCGATCGGCACCTATGCGGTGCTGCTCGCTTGGAACGAATATCTCTACGCGTTCCTGCTGCTCTCAAACGATCGCGAGATCACCCTCCCTGTCGCGCTCGGCAACTTCCTCGCCGCCGACGACTCGCCGTGGGAGCTGTTGATGACGACCGGCTTCATCTACGCGCTGCCGCCGGCCGCCATCTACTACGCCTTCCGCCGCTACATGGTGGGCGGGCTCACGGCGGGTGCGGTGAAGTCCTAAACATCGGCCGCGCGCTTGCTGCGATATGCGATCAGAAGCGCGACCGTCGAGCCGATGAAATAGCCGGCGGTCGCGCCCGAAATGGCGCGGCCGGCGATGAAGGCCACCGCGCGATCGCCCGCATCGATCGCCGAGATCACGCCAACCGTGTACTGCAGAGAGAACACGACGAGGTTGCGGACCAGCGCAAACGCGCTGCCGGGACGAATGATCTCCCCGGTCGTGTGATCGACATCGAACGGACGCGGCGTCAGGACGCCGAGCGGCAGTAGCGCCAGTGCCGCCGCGATCCAGGCGATCAGCGGCCATGTGCCGTCGTGATGTCCAAAGCCGATCCGTGAGACGCCCCAAACGATGAACACGGCCGGCACGATCAGCGCGCGCCAGATCGGCGTCCTGCGCGGCTGCATCGCCTTGATGCCCTGCCAGACCAGATAGGCGAACAAGGGCCAGACCCAGAGCGGCGTATGGACGAGGACCTGGTAGGTGAATATCACAATGCCTCCCCTCTCAAAGCGGCGCCGCGCTTTCGCCCTGCGAGCTCGACAATTTCGAGGCGAGCGAGGCGATCACGATGACGACCGCGATCAAGGCGATCACCAGCGTGCAGATCGCGTTGATCTCGGGCTTCACTCCCAGCCGTACCTCTGAATAGATCCGGATCGGCAGCGTCGCGGAGCCCGGGCCGGTGGTGAAGCTCGCGATCACGAGATCGTCCAGCGACAGCGTGAAGGCGAGCATCCAGCCCGCGACGATCGCGGGCGCAATCAGCGGCAGCGTCACGGCCACGAACGCCCGCACGGGGTCGCAGCCGAGGTCCATCGCGGCCTCTTCTAATGAACGGTCGAGCGAGCCGAGGCGGGACTGCACGACGACGGCGACGAAGCACATCGTCAGCGTGGTGTGGGCGATCGTCACCGTCCAGAAGCCGCGCTCGGCGTTCAGCGCCACGAACAGCAGCAGCAGCGACAATCCGGTGATCACCTCCGGCATCACCAGCGGCGCATAGAGCATGCCGGAGAACAGGGTGCGGCCGCGAAACCGCTCGCCGCGCGACAGCGCCACGGCGGCGAGCGTGCCGATCAGGGTCGCAATGGTCGCCGACGAAACCGCGACGCGCAGGCTCATCCAGGCCGCCTCGATCATGGCGCGGTCATTGAAGAACTCGTGATACCAGCGCAGCGACCAGCCACCCCACACCGTCACCAGCCGCGAGGCGTTGAAGGAATAGATCACGAGGATCAGGATCGGCAGATAGAGGAAAGCCAGACCCAGCGCGAGCGAGACGACGTTGAAGCGGGACAGGCGGGAGACCTTGCGCATCGCCTCACCGCCCCTGTTCCAGCTGCCGCTTCTGCAGCCGTTCGTACAGCAGCAGCGGGACCAGCAGCACCACCAACAACACGATGGCCGCGGCGGAGGCGACCGGCCAGTCCTTGTTGGTGAAGAATTCGAGCCACAGGGTCTGACCGATCATCAGCGCATTGGAGCCGGCCAGGAGATCCGGAATGACGAACTCGCCGACGATGGGGATGAAGCACAGCAGCACGCCGGCGCCGACGCCGGGCAGCGACAGCGGGAAGGTGACGAGCCAGAACACCTGCCAGCGCGGTGCGCCGAGATCGGAGGCGGCCTCCTCCAGCACCGGCTCCATTTTGGCGAGCGTGGCATAGAGCGGCAGGATCATGAACGGCAGGTAGGAATAGACGATGCCGATATACATCGCGCTGTCGGTGGAGAGCCACACCACCGGCTGGCTGACGAGATGCAACGCAAGCAGGATCTGGTTGAGCAGGCCGTCATGCTGGAGAATGTTGATCCAGGCATAGATGCGGATCAGGAACGAGGTCCAGAACGGCACGATCACCAGCACCATCGCCACGGCCTGCCAGCGCGTCGGCAGCCGCGCCATGCCGTAGGCGATGGGATAACCGATCAGGAGCAACAGCGCGGTCGCGGTGACGGCGACGGTGAGGCTACGCACATAGGCGAACACGTAAATATCGTCGGAGACGAGCAGCCTGAAATTGTCGATCGACAGCGCAGCAAAGGCGGCCTTCAGCGCCCCCCATCCCGCCATCAGGTCGAACACCGGCTCGTAAGGCGGCTGCGCGATCGCCGTCTGCGACAGGCTGATCTTCAGCACGAAGCCGAACGGCACCAGGAAGAACAGCACCATCCAGACATAGGGCGCGATCGCGGCAAGGCGAGCGGGTCGCGCAAAAATGCGGCGCGCGGTCATGACGGCAGCACCACGCAGTCGTCGGGCGTGAACCAGGCGACGACAGGCTGGTTCAGGCTGTAGGCGTCGACATCGAGGCGCGCGCTGTTGGCGACCGAAGCCTGCAGCATCCCGCCGGCGTCCAGCTTCACCTTGTAAGTGGTGGTGCCGCCGAGATAGGAGATGTCGGCGATCACGCCGTCCAGCTGGTTGATCGCCGTTTCATGACCGGCTTCCCGCACCGGACCACGGCGCGACAGCTTGACCTTCTCGGGGCGGATCGCAACCGATAATCTGCCCTCGCCGAACGGCTCGCGCGGCTCCGCCACCACCAGCGCGCCCGCATCGCGCGTGCCGATGACCAGACGATGACCGTCGCGCAATTTGGACTCGGCGTCGAACAGGTTGACGTCACCGACAAACTCCGCGATCCAGCGCGAGCGTGGCGCCTCGTAGAGCTCGCGCGGGCTGGCGACCTGCGCGAGCTTGCCGTCCCTCATCACACCGATCCGGCTCGCCATCGTCATCGCCTCTTCCTGGTCGTGGGTGACGATGATGAAGGTCATGCCAAGCCGGCGCTGAAGCTCCATCAGCTCGCCTTGGGTGTTTTCGCGCAGCTTCTTGTCCAGCGCTGCGAGCGGCTCGTCGAGCAGAAGCAGCTGCGGGCGTCGCGCCAGTGCGCGCGCCAACGCCACGCGCTGGCGCTGGCCACCGGAGAGCTGATCGGGCTTGCGCTTCTCGAGCCCTTCGAGCTTCACCAGCGCGACCATCTCCGCAACGCGCGTGGCGATGTCGGCGCGCGCCATGCCGGCGCGCTTCAGGCCGAAGGCGATGTTGTCGCGCACCGACAGGTGCGGAAACAGCGCGTAGTTCTGGAACATCATGTTGATCGGCCGCTCATGCGGCAGCGCCTGCGCGATGTCCTTGCCGCCGAGCAGGATGCGCCCTTGATCCGGCGCTTCGAAACCGGCGAGCATGCGCAGAAGCGTGGTCTTGCCGCAGCCGCTGGGCCCGAGCAGTGCAAAGAACTCGCCGGCCTTGATGTCGAGCGACACGCCGTCGACGGCCCGGAACGTCCCGAACGACTTGGCGACGCCCTCGATGCGCAGCAGCGGCTCGCCGGCCGCGAACTGCGTCTCTCCAACCGCAGCCGCAGCCGCGTCTGTTCCGGGCAACTCGTCAGTCATGGTCCCTGCCAACCCCAATCCCGCCGCACGCTAGCGGCCGATCGTCCCCAGCTCAACCGGTTCGGGAGTAGCGTCCACTACAGCCCCGTAGCCCGGATGGAGCGCCAGCGTAATCCGGGACGGTCTGTCAGCGGTGAGACTTTCCCGGATTGCGCTTCGCTCCATCCGGGCTACCACTGACTAGCCCACACCCGCCATGAACGCCGCCAGCGCATCGCGGTCAGCCTCCGGCATCGTCAGGCCGAGCTTGGAGCGGCGCCACAGGATGTCCTCGGGAAAACGCGCCCATTCGTGGGTCATGAGATAGCGCACCTCGGCGCCCGTCAGCTCGGGACCGAAGGCGGCGCCGAGATCGTCCCGGGTCTTCGCCTCGGCAAGCACGACCGATAGCCGCGAGCCATAGGCCGCGACGAGGCGTTGGGCCTGCGTCTCCGACAGAAAGCGCCAACGGTCGCGCGCAAGATCGACCTCGGTGTCGAAACGGTCCCAGGCAAAATCTCCGCCGGGCAGCGCCGCGCCGGCGGTCCAGGGCGGCGACATCGGATAGAACGGCGTCAACTTCGTCACCGCGCGCTCCGCCCGCAGGCGCGAGGTGGTGACGTCACCGCCGAACATCGTGATCAGCGGCGCCTTGCGCCGCCGCGCGTCGAACAGCGTCGTGCCGTCACGCCGGCGCGCGGACGCCAGCGTCAGGTTGACGCCGGAGACCGCGCGCACCACGTCGGTCGGGGCAACGCGCTCGCGGAAATAGCGGCTCGCCGCTTCGCAGAGATAGCCGACATCGGCCCCCGGCATCGCGACGATCGCGGGATCGCCGGTGAAATCGTGCGTTACTGTTCCGATCAGGGTGAAATCGCGCTCGATAGGACTCGCGAAGATCAGCCGGCCATCGCTGTTCTGGAAGACGTAGACGTTATCGGAATCAAACAACCGCGGGACGATGATCTGGCTCATCTGCGTCGCCACCATGGCGGGTTGCGGCTGCCGCAGCACGGTCTCGGCGACCATCGACGTCCAGCCGCCGGTGGCGTTGGCCAGTGCCCGGGCCGTGATCGTGCGACGATGGCCGCGGTCGACCACCGCGAGCCGCCATGTATCGGTTCGATCGGCACGCACACAGCGCGCTCCAGTCCGAATCACGGCGCCGCGCTCGGCCGCATCCAGTGCCGTGAGCACCACCAGTCGGGAATCGTCGACGACGCAGTCCGAATATTCGAAGGCCGTGCCGAACGGTCGTTTCAGCGCGTTGCCGACCGGATGATGCGTGATGTCGAGGGTCGCCGTTGCAGGCAGGCCGCTCCGGCCGGTGAGGCTGTCGTAGAGGAATAGGCCAACGCGCAGCAGCCATGGTGGGCGCTCGTCGGAATGCGCCGGGATCACGAAGCGCATCGGCCGAACCAGATGCGGCGCGATCCGCAGCCAGGTCCGGCGCTCGGCGAGCGACCGGCGCACCCTTCGGAAGCCGCGCCGTTCCAGGACCGAGAGATCGCCGTGGATCAGCCGCGGTGTTGCCGAGGACGCCGCGCCGCCGAGATCGCCCTGCTCCAACAGGATGACCCGCAGGCCGCGGCCGGCGGCATCGCGCGCGAGGCTGACACCGTTCAGGCCGCCACCGATGATCGCAAAATCGTAATCCGCCATAAAGCCGTCGAATGGGAGCGAAAGAAACGCCCACCCTCACTAGAGCCATTTCCGTTCCGATGAAATCGGAACGGGGCTCTAGATTTGAGTTTGGCGCGTTTTCTTGACGCGAACCGGCAGCCACTTCGCTCGAAACCGCTTTAGCCGGTCTTGAGCGCAAGCTCCATGACTTCGGCGCGACCGACGAGGCCGGCATATTTCCCGATCGGCAGGGGCTTGCCGAGCAGATAGCCCTGCACGCCGTCACAGCCTTCCGCGGCGAGGAAGGCAAGCTGTTCCAGCGTCTCGACGCCCTCGGCGACGATCGACATTTCCAGGCCATGCCCGAGATCGATCACCGCGCGCACGATCGCTGCTGATTGCGGGTTGCGGCCGAGATTGATGATGAAGGCGCGGTCGATCTTGATCTTGTCGAACGGGAACGCCTGGAGATAGCTCAGCGAGGAATAACCGCTGCCGAAATCGTCCATGGAAATGCGCACGCCGAGCGCCTTGAGCCGGCGCAGCAGCGCAAGGCCGCGATCGAAGTCCTCGATCAGCACCCCCTCGGTGATCTCGAGCTCGAGCCGGCCGGGGGCAAGACCCGTCTCGAGCAGGATGGAATGGACGAGCCCGACCACGTCGCCGTGCATGAACTGCGCCGGCGACAGGTTGACCGCGATCTGAAGCGGCGTCGGCCAGGACGCGGCCTCGCGGCAGGCCTCGCGCAGGATCCACTCGCCCATCTCGACGATCAGGCCGCTTTCCTCCGCGATCGGGATGAATTCGGCCGGGGAGACCTGGCCGCGCACCGGATGCTGCCAGCGCGCCAGCGCCTCGAAGCCGATGATCTCGCTCTCGGCGACGCTGTGGCCCGCTGCTCCCTGCGGCTGGAAGGCGAGCGAGAGCTCGCCGTTCTTGATCGCCATCGAGAGATCCTGGTGCAGCACGCGGCGATCGCGGATCTGCTGGTCCATCTCCGGTTGGAACAGGCTGATCGTGCCGCGCGATTTCTGCTTGGCGCGGAACAGCGCCGCGCCGGCATTGGCGAGCAACGAGGCGGCGTCGGCGCCGTTGTGCGGGAAGATCGACATGCCGGTGGTGACGCCGGCACGGACCGGGCGGCCGTCGATCTGGAATTCCTTGGCGACGGCATCACCGATCTGCTGCGCCAGCGCGAGACCTGCCTCCGGCTGCTTGCCGTCGATGATCAGGCCGAACTCGTCGCCAGACAGGCGCGCCACCACGCCGCCGCGCGCGGAGTCCTGGAGCCGCTGGGCCACCTCGACCAGGAGCTTGTCGCCGTGCGCATGACCGAAGACGTCATTGACCTCCTTGAGGCCGTCGAGATCGACGCACAGAACCGCGAACTCCTCGCCGGTGCCCTCGCAGGCCTCGATCATCTGGGTCAACGCCTGCAGGAAAGCGGCACGGTTCGGCAAATCGGTGAGGCCGTCGTGATAGGCCATGTGCGCCATGCGCGACTCGGTCTGCCGGCGATCGGTGACGTCCTCGTGGGTCTTGATCAGATATTGCGGCTCGCCGGTGTCGCTCAGCACGGTAGCGCGGCGGGTGAGAAACAGCCGCAGCCCGCCCTTGGTGGAGATCGGGTGCTCTTCGGTGATCATCCCGCGCTTCTTGATCGCGGCTTCGTCGCGCGCGATGATCAGCTTGGCTTCCTTGGGATTGAAGATGTCGGACGCGGTCAGGCCCGTGGCTTCCTCGCGCCTGCGGTTGAGGATCGTCTCCGCGCTGCGGTTGGCGAGCAGGTAGCGGCCGTCCTTGACCTGCTCGACGATCAGGGCCACCGGGATGTTGTCGACCACGAGCTCCAGGAACTTCTTCGTGCTCTCCAGCTCCTTCGACAGCGAGCGGCGATCGGTGATGTCCTCGAACACGAGCATCAGGAATTCGGGCTTGTTGCTCTCGTTGCGGACCACGATCCGGATCGAGGCAACCATGCGTCGCTCACCGGCGCGGTCGACCTCGAATTCGTTGCGAAACTGGCCGTCCGGCGAATCGAGTGCCGCCTGGTCGGTCGCCTCGATGCTGTCCGCTGAGACAGGCGCAAACAGCTCGCGCGCGGTCTTGCCGACGGCATGATCGCGCGAGAAACCCCAGAAGCGCTCATAGGCGCTATTAGCGAAGATGTAGCGACCATCCTCGATGTTCTTCGCGGCCACGCAGGCCGGCACGTTGTCCAGCAATGTTTCCAGGAACTGCTTGGTGGAGGCGAGCTGCCGCGACATCCTGCGCTGCTCGCTGACGTCCAGATGCGTCGTCACCGAGCCGCCATTGGGCAGCACGAAATATTTCACCAGGATGGCCCGCCCGTCCGGCAGTTCGGTGATCAAGCCGTTGGTGCTTGCCGCCTTCTCATAGAACTCGTCGTTGGAGGCGCCCCCGAGCACACCGCGCTTGCGTCGCAGCTCAAGGAGTTCGTAGCCGTTCATGTCGGCCCAGAGATCCGACCGCGCCAGGCCGTAAATCTCGATATAGCGGTCATTGCAGAAGATGATGCGCCGCTGCGCATCCGTCATCACCACGCCCTGGTTGAGATTGTTCATCGCGGAGGAGACGAAGGCATTGCGCCGCAGCTGCAGACGCCTGGTCCGGCGCAGCGAGGAATGGATCCACAGCGCGATCGCGACGAGGAACGAGCAGATCACGACGCCCGCGATCAGGGCTTCCCAGATCACGTTGGGATCAAGCTGGCCGAGATAGCTCGGAGGGGTGAAGCTGTCGGAGAGGGCAAGGGCGCGCGCAGGCGCGACCGCTGCGGCCAGGCACACGACGGCCTGCACCGCAATCGGAAGCGCGCTGCCCGCATGCCAGTTCTTCTCAGCCATCAGCCACCCGCGATTTCAGCGCCGATTGTCTGGCCTCGCGGGTTTGGATCGGGTAAACGCCTGTACGCGCAACGGAAAAATGTGGCACCAAATACGGCAATTGCCCTGACATGATAAATGCTTCCTTAACGAAAAACGGCCCCGTGCCGCCGTCCCGCGGCGTGGCACCATCGTCTCTTCGAGCGGACGTCCTGCACCACCATGGATAGGGTCGACTGCGTCGTCATCGGAGCCGGCGTGATCGGGCTGGCGGTGGCTCGAAAGCTGGCGCAAGCCGGGCGCGAGGTGATCGTGCTCGAAGAAGCCGAGGCCATCGGCACCATCACCTCCTCGCGCAACAGCGAGGTGATCCATGCCGGCATCTACTATCGCGCCGGAAGCTGGATGGCGCGCATGTGCGTCGACGGCAAGCACGCGCTCTACCGTTACTGTTCCGAGCGCGGCATCCCGCACAGGAATAGCGGCAAGCTGATCGTCGCGACCAATCCGAAAGAGACCGAGAAGCTGCAATCGATCAAGGCGCATGCCGAGGCCAACGGCGTGCTCGACATGCAGTTGCTCACGGGCGATGCGGCATGTGCGCTTGAGCCGGCGCTCGCCTGCGACGCCGCGCTGCTGTCGCCGTCGACTGGCATCATAGACAGCCACGCCTACATGCTCTCGCTGCGCGGCGAAGCCGAGGACGCGGGCGCGGCCTTCGCGTTTCACACCCCGCTGATCCGTGCCAAGGCCACCGCCGGCGTCATTGAAATCGAGGCGGGCGGCGAAGCGCCGATGACGCTGCAATGCAGCCTCCTCGTCAACGCCGCCGGGCTCTCGGCGACCACGGTGGCGCGCAACATCGAGGGCATGCCGCTGGAACGGATCCCGACGGCCTACCTCGCCAAGGGAAACTACTTCAGCTGCAATGCCAGGGCGCCGTTCTCGCGCCTGATCTATCCGGTGCCCGAGCCCGGCGGGCTAGGGGTGCATCTGACGCTGGACATGGCCGGGCAGGCACGTTTCGGCCCCGACGTCGAATGGATCGAGACGATCAATTATGAGGTCGACCCATCACGCGCCGAGCGCTTCTATCCGGCGATCCGCAAATACTGGCCGACGCTGCCTGACGGCGCGCTCATGCCGAGCTATTCGGGCATCCGCCCGAAGATCGTGCCGCCGGCGGTGGCCACGCAGGATTTCTTGATGCAGGGCCCGCGCGATCACGGCGTCGAAGGCCTGATCAACCTGTTCGGCATCGAGTCGCCCGGGTTGACGTCATCGCTTGCGATCGCGGATCACGTCGCCGAGCTCGCAAATGTCTAGTGGTTTAAAGCGAAGTGGATTCCAGTTGCGCGTAAAGAACCGCGTCCAGACAAGAAGCTAGAGCCGCACAAATCCTTGCACGGTGCGCGCCTTGCAGCAGGGATGAGCGCAAAGACTCCCATCCCTGCCTGAAAGGGTGCGATCAACTCTACGCTGTTACGGGGGTTGCTAGTGGAGCGTGTCGCCGTGCCTGAGACGCTCGATCTGGTCCTTGACCATCAACTTCCGGCGCTTCAACTCAACAATTTGCAGGTCGTCTGTTGAAAGGTGCACGAGAGCTTCGTGCAATTCGTTTTCGAGAGTTTTATGCTTCCGCTCCAATTCAACCAGATGTGCCTGAATTGTCATTCGAAACCTCCTCGGTAGGGGTGAACCTTGGATTCGACCGGACGAGGAAGTGTACATCACCGATTCGTTCTGTCGATGGATATCAGTCGTCGCAGTGTCATTTTTAAAAATTCATATGTAACGAAGCGTGAGTAAGGGAACCACGCGGGAAAAATCCGTGATATCAATGCGCTTGCGCAACGCCGCAGCGACCGCAGAAATATCTCGCGGGAGATCGGCGCGCGACAGCCCGAGATCGCTTGCGATCACGGCGCGCAAGGACGATAGTTTCCACAGGGCATCCACAGCCTTAATCTCACGCCTATCGGTTTTTCGGCCACCGCAGACATGACCAATGAAGATGCGCGCGAACTCGAATCCGAGCTCGCCCGGTTGCACCAGGAACACCGAGATCTCGATGTGGCGATCGATGCACTGCATCAATCGCCCGCCCCCGACCTGTTGCGGTTACAGCGGTTGAAGAAACGCAAGCTGTTGTTGCGTGACCGTATCGCGTTCATCGAAGACCAGATCACGCCCGACATCATCGCCTGATCCACAGGAGGAGAGCTTTACGGCAGCTCGCCGCACGTGAATCCGCTTGACTCGAAAGGAACAAAATAAGAACATTTGGGCACCAACGCCCCCAGGAAAACCGTCCAAGGAAAACGCAGATGTCGGCAACCGCCCTTCTCGACAACAGCCATTATGAACAAGCCTGCGATCAGGCGATCGCGATGTGCGACGGCAATCTGCGCAGCACCATCAAGGCGCTGATCATGGCCAATGAATATCTGGAGGCCGAGCTGGAGGAATTGCAGGCGGCCATTTCCGCCGGCTGCATTCCGGAGACCTCACTCAGCAAGATGCGGAGCAAGAGCAGCGCAGCCTGAGCTGTCAGCTATCGGAGCCGACCATGTCCGATGTCACCTATTACGTTGCATTACCTTTCCTGACCGACGAGGACGGATCGCCGGTCGCAGGTGCGGCCGAGGAATGCCAGACCGCGGCGGCCGCGTTACGGCGCGCCGAGGTTATGTCGCACGGCGCCGGCCACACCGGCGCCGTCGCGTTCAGCCGCAGCGGCGATCCCATGACTGGCGAATTCGGCGACGCCAAACTGCTCCGCAGCTTTGGCAACGTACCGAAAGACCTCGGCACGCTTTAACTAGCTGCTGACGAGCCTGATGCGCGGCTCGTGCCGCCGGTGCGCCTTGCGCACATACATCGCGGCATCGGCCTCTTCCAGGGCGCGCGCGGCGTCGGACTGTACCCCGAGCAGGGCCACGCCGGCGGAAGCGCCCGCGCTCACGTGCTGGCCGCGAAAGACAAAGGACAATTCGTCGACAGCCTGCTCGAAGGCCGCGGCCTTCGCCTTGGCGTCGGTCTCGCTGAGATTCCAGAGCAGCAGCGCGAACTCGTCGCCGCCGAGCCGGCCGACCACGTCGGAGGCGCGGATCTGCCGCGTCAGCGTGGTGGCAATCGCCTTCAGCACCTCGTCGCCGGCCGCATGGCCGAAGGAATCGTTGATCGGCTTCAGCCGATCGACGTCGAGCACGATCAGAGCGCCGCTGGCGCGGTAGCGCTTCATGTAGGCGACGGCGCGTCCGAGCTCGCGTTCGAAGCCGCGCCGGTTCGGAATTTCGAGCAGGAAGTCGGTGTCGGCGGCCGCCTCGAGCTCCGCGACCCGCCGCAGCGCCCCCTTCAGCTTGCTCCGGAGGTCACGGATGGTCGCGTTGATGGCCGTCTTGATGACCGCTTTGGCGCCGTCATCGGCAGACGCTCCGCGTCGCGACGGTCTGGTCGGACGCTTGACCGGACGCTTAAGAGCAACTTTGGAGCGAGCGGCGCTGGTTTTCGGGCCCTTTTTGGCCTTCGCAGCGCTCGCCCTTTTTGGTTTCTTCATGGGCATCCTGCTCAATGAAGGCTTGCGGGGATTCACCAAGACAGGATAGTGCATTCCCTTCTCCTTGCCACCGCCTTGCGAGCCACCGGCCGGAACCGCTAATCTGGCCTATCTTCCTGTTTTTCGAGCACAATTCACGTCATGACCGCGCCGATCGCCATCATCATGGGAAGCCAGTCGGACTGGGACACGATGCGGCATGCCGCCGACACGCTCGCAGGACTCGGCGTTGCCGCCGACACCCGCATCGTTTCAGCCCACCGCACCCCCGACCGGCTGTTTACGTTCGCCAAGGGCGCCAAGGCGGCTGGTTACAAGGTCATCATCGCCGGCGCGGGCGGCGCAGCCCACCTGCCCGGCATGGCGGCGGCGCTGACGGAACTGCCCGTGTTCGGCGTTCCCGTCGAATCGAGGACACTCAAAGGCATCGATTCGCTCTATTCGATCGTCCAGATGCCCGCGGGCATCCCGGTCGGCACCCTCGCGATCGGCAAGGCCGGCGCCATCAATGCGGCGCTGCTGGCGGCTGCCGTGCTGGCCTTGTCCGACCCGGCCTTGTCCGACCGCCTCGCCGCCTGGCGCAAGGCGCAGACCGAGGCCGTGGCCGAGCGCCCGGAGGACAAGGCGTGACTGACGCAAAGCAGGTGAAGCTGAAGCCCGGCGACACCATTGGCATCCTCGGCGGCGGACAATTGGGGCGGATGCTGGCTATGGCGGCGGCACGGCTCGGCCTGCGCTGCCAGGTGTTCTCGCCGGATCCGGACTCACCGGCCTTCGACGTCGTCCTGAATGCGACCTGCGCCGAATATGCCGATGTCGAAGCACTCGAGCTGTTCGCCAACGACGTCGACGTCATCACCTACGAATTCGAGAACGTGCCGTCCGCGGCCGCAATGGTGCTGGATGCGCGCCGCCCGGTGCTGCCCAACCGCAAGATTCTCGAGACCACCCAGGACCGACTCGCCGAAAAGGATTTCGTGACCCGGCTCGGCATCGGCACCGCGGCCTATGCCGACGTCACCTCGGTCCCGTCATTGCGCGAGGCGATCGCCAGGATCGGCCTTCCGGCAGTGCTGAAGACCCGTCGCTTCGGCTATGACGGCAAGGGCCAGGCCATCATCCGCGAGGGCGACGACATCGCGAAAGTGTGGACCAGTCTCGCCACCAAATCGGCCATCCTGGAAGCCTTCGTGCCGTACGAGCGTGAGATTTCCGTGATCGCCGCCCGCTCGGCCACAGGCCAGGTCGAGTGTTTCGACGTCACCGAAAACGAGCACCGCGACCACATCCTGAAGATCTCCCGTGCGCCCGCGCGGATCCCGGATGTGCTCGCCGAGGAAGCGCGCAGCATCGCCGGCAAGATCGCGGGCGCGCTCGATTATGTCGGCGTGCTTGCCGTCGAGATGTTCGTGCTCGCCAACGGCACCGGACCCAAGGTGCTGGTCAACGAGATCGCTCCGCGCGTGCACAATTCCGGACACTGGACGCTCGACGGTGCGTCCGTCTCGCAGTTCGAGCAGCACATTCGCGCCATTGCCGGCTGGCCTCTCGGCAAGCCCGTGCGCCACGGCGAAGTCGTCACCATGACCAATCTGATCGGCGACGAGATCAACGAGTATGAGAACTGGCTGAGCGTGCCGGGCGCGACCGTGCACATTTACGGCAAGGGCGCGCCGCGTCCCGGCCGCAAGATGGGCCACGTCACCGAAGTGCGACCCACGACCGGAAAATAACGGGACCGCGGCGTATGCCGCGATCCCGCTTTGCGATTACGCCGTCTTTGCGCCCGCGACGACGCCGGTGGGTTCGTCGCTGAGCCAGCGATAGATCACTCCGCCCAGCGCGCCGCCGATCAGTGGCGCAACCCAGAACAACCAGAGCTGCGACAGCGCCCAGCCGCCGACGAACAATGCGGGGCCCGTGCTGCGCGCCGGGTTCACCGAGGTGTTGGTGACGGGGATGCTGACGAGATGGATCATCACCAGCGCGAGCCCGATCGCCAGCGGCGCAAAGCCCACGGGCGCGCGGCCGTGGGTAGCGCCCATGATGATGAACAGGAACATCATGGTCATGACCACCTCGGTGAGGAAGCACACGATCATGCTGTACTGGCCGGGAGAATGGGCGTCGTAGCCGTTGGACGCGAACCCTTTACTGACGTCGAAGCCGGGCGCTCCGCTTGCGATGACGTAGAGAAGCCACGCGGCCACGATCGCGCCGGCCACCTGCGCGATCACATAAGGCAGGATCTGTCCGGCCGGAAAACGTCCGCCGGCAGCAAGGCCGACAGTGACGGCCGGATTGAGATGGCAGCCGGAGATGTGGCCGATCGCATAGGCCATGGTGACCACGCTCAGCCCGAATGCGAGGGAGACACCGACCAGACCGATGCCGACCTGCGGAAAGCCGGCTGCGATCACAGCACTTCCGCAACCTGCGAATGTGAGCCAAAAGGTGCCGATAGCCTCGGCTGCGTATTTCTTCATATCCATGTGTCGTCCCCTGCTTTCAAAGATTCCGGAACAAAGCTCCGGAAACGGCCCCACCCTTGGCGTCAAATCTCCCAAATCAGGGCCGCACAGAGGTATTTTGCCTCATTTAATGGCTGAACTTGGCCCGAAAACCCGCTTGGCCGGTGGACATCCCAGGTTTTGTCTGATACATCCGCGCCCTCAAGGTTAAGGGCTTGTGCGTTTCGCCATCCCCTTTGACTTACCAGAATTCAAATCCGATCCACTGAAGAGGATGCCGCGTGCAGGTTCTCGTCCGCGATAACAATGTCGATCAAGCCCTCAAGGCGCTGAAGAAGAAGATGCAGCGCGAGGGTATTTTCCGCGAGATGAAGCTCCGCGGTCACTACGAAAAGCCCTCCGAGAAGAAGGCCCGCGAAAAGGCCGAAGCCGTGCGTCGCGCACGCAAGCTGGCCCGCAAGAAGCTGCAGCGCGAAGGCCTGCTGCCAATGAAGCCGAAGCCGGTGTTCGGCGCTGGCCCTGGCGGTGATCGTGGCGGTCGCGGCGGCCCGGGTGCTGGTGCAAGTGCCGGTCCGCGCGGACCGCGCTGATTTACCGGACTTGAGAGACTTCAGTTTTCGATGACGCGGGCCCCTGGCCCGCGTTATTGTTTTGTGAGCGGTGCCTTCCTGGGATGGGGCACTCCCGATGCGGCACTAGCGCGAGCGAACCGTAGATGGCCTCCCCTTTCCCCAAGCGCGGCTTGGCGCGGTTACGCCAGATCTTGCTGCAGCCATTTGCGCTGGCCTTGATGGGGATTTCGCTGTGCGGCTGCTCCTTCGACCTGGGATCGCTGACGCCGGAGAAGGAAAAGCCGCAGGAGGCACCCAAGGCGGCCACGACCGCCGAGAATGTGGTCAGCGCCGGCAATGTCAGCGAAGCCCAGGCCCATACGGCAAAGGCCCAAGCCTTGGCAAAGTCCGGCGAGACGGCGGCCGCGCTCGATGAATTCAATCACGCGGTCGGACTCGATCCCTACAATGCGCAGGCGCTCTATGGCCGCGCCCTGATCTACCAGGGCAAGAACCAGCACGATTTCGCGATCGCCGATTTCAGCGCGGCGAGCGGCCTTAACCCGCAGAAGGTCGAGCCGCTGCTCGGCCGCGCCAACAGTTATCTCGCCCTCGGCAAGGCCAAGGAGGCCGCGGCCGATCTGGATGAGGCTTCCGAGGCCGATCCCCACAATGCCCAAGTTTGGACCATACGCGGCCAGGCCTATGAACGGCTGGGCGACAGGACCAAGGCGGCGGCGTCCTACACCAAGGCGGTCTCGCTTCGTCCACGCGACGATGCCGCCCGCAGCGGCCTCGCCCGCGTCGGCGGCTGACGATTCTGGCGAAGCCGCAGGCGCCGTCTTAATCCTGGGTGACGCCCTTCGGCAGAACGGAGTGGAACATGGACTTGACGCCCGACAGCATGTCGTCGGCGACATTGGTCTTCGGCCGCGGCATGGACGCGCCGGCATCGGCGCGCAGATCGAGCGGGGGCGCGATCATCGGGACAGGAATGTCAGCCGGCGGCGTCAGCCGATTCGGGTTCTCGTTGCCGACCGAGGCCGTGTAGGGCGGGTTCGCCTGCGACGAGCCGCCATCGCCATAGGCCTCGGCTGCGGGCGTCGAGACCGTGATCGGCGGCGGCAACGGACGCACCGTTGACTGATCCAAGGAGATGATACGCGGAGCCTCCGGGCTGCGGGCGGCTTCGCGCACCGCAGGCTCCTGAGTCTTCTCGGGCGCCTTGGCTTCCGAAGACTTGGTCTCAACCGACTTGGCCTCAACGGCTTTACCCTCAGGCGACTTGCGCAGGCGCTCGATCGCGGCGCGCACGAGATCGTTGGCGTCGGGGGTTGCGGTCGGTGCGGCAGCAGCCGGCGCCGAATTGGCCTCCACCACCGGGGTGGCGGGAACGGGTGCACTGACGGCCGGGGTGGACTTGGCGACTGCCTTCTCGCGCGCGGACGGCTTGCCGCGCGGGGCGGCCTCGGCCGGTGCGACGTCCGCCGTAGAAGTCTTTGGCTCCGCGGCGGGCTGATCGCCAGCCTTCTCGGTCGCCGGCTTGTCCGCCACCTTCTTCTCGGAAATACCCTTGGCCTTGACGCCCGGCGTGGGCAGGTTGGCCAGATCGGCGGGCTTGCCGTTCTTGCCAGCGTCGGCAGGCGCCATCACGGCCGCGGGTGCATCCGCCGCCGGCTTCGCGTTGATGTAATGATTAACGATGTATGCCCCGATGATCGTTGCGAGCACCGAGGGGAAGATGTCCATCGAGATTTTAGCGATGTATTTCAGCATTCCGGCCACTCCCCGCGCGATCTGATGCGGGAACTTTGAGGCATAGTGAGGGATCAACTGCGACGGATCAATGGCAAAGGGGTACGCCGATTTACGACTTCAGCTCAACCTCAAGGAACACGATCTCGGTTGCGGTTTCGTTAAGCACATCGTGCTGGACGCCGGCCTTGCGAAAATAGGATTTTCCGGCCGCAAGTTGCGCCTTGGACCGCTCGCCATTGGGTGCCACGATGGTCATTTCCCCTGCGACCACGGGAACAATGACGTAGTCCATGCCGTGGGTGTGATGCCCGGTGGCGCTGTTTGGCGCGAGCCGCCACTCGGTCACCCGAACCTGCTCATTGTCGACCTGAACCTCGGACTCGGCGGCAAGCATCGGAACTCTCCTGGGGCATATCCGGAAAACCGGTTCAGGGCACGAAAACCATGAACACGTAGACGGCAAATACCACCATATGGACCAGCCCGAACAGGACATTGGTCCTGCCCGTACCGAAGGTCAGCATGCTCAAAAAGAAGGTCAGGAGCAAAAGCACGCTGCCCTGGCCGCTGAGGCCGAGCGTGAGCTCCTTGTCGAGCGCATAGGTGGCGACACCGACCGCCGGGATGGTCAGCCCGATGGTGGCCAGCGACGAGCCGAGCGCGAGGTTGATGCTCTTCTGAAGGTCGTTTTTGCGAGCCGCCGAGACGGCTGCGACGCCCTCCGGCAGCAGGATCAGGAGCGCGACCAGAAGTCCGGCAAAGGCAGGCGGCGCGCCGATCCTGGCCGCGACCGCATCGACCACCAGCGAGAATTTCTTGGCCAGCAGCACGACCGCCAGCAGCGCAATCAGCAGCAGCACGACGCTGAGCGCCAAGGTCCTCCCCGACAGATGCGCCTCCCCGCTCCCGCCGCCCGCCCGGTCGTGAACGAAGTAATCCTTGTGCAGCACGGTCTGGGTGTAGAGAAACACCCCATACAGCGCGAGTGTGACCACGTCGACGAAGCCGAGTTGAGCCGCCGAATAGACGGGGCCCGGCGTGGTGGTCGTGTAGTTCGGCATGATCAGGGTGATGGTCGCGAGCGCGAACAGCACGCTGAGATAAACGTTGGCGCCGGAGAGCTGAAAACCCTGCTCGCGATAGCGCAGGCCGCCGATGAAGATGCAGAGCCCGACGAGGCCATTGCAGACGATCATGACCACGGCGAACACGGTGTCGCGCGCCAGTTCCGGGGCCGGCTTGTCGCCCAGCATGATCGTGGTGATCAGCGCCACCTCGATGATGGTCACCGCGAGTGTCAGCACCAGCGTGCCGTAGGGTTCGCCGACCCGCTCGGCGATCACTTCGGCATGATGGACCGCGGCAAACACCGTGCCGAACAGGATGACGAGGAGCACGAGGGCGAAGACGAGCCCGCCGAACGACAGCGTGAACGCGTAGTCCGTCGCGCTGACGGCCGCGAACAGCAGCACGGCCAGCGCCGGAAAGATCCAGGCCGACCGAGGCATCGGATTGTGCGCGCTCATCCACCGGCTCCAATTGCTTCGCGCAAATTCATCGCATCTTGGGCGAGCAGTAGCAAATCGGGTGGCGGATTCAATGCCAGCGCAGGATCGGAGCGAACGGCAGCAGCGTCAGCAGCACGAATAGCGGGATCAGCACCGCGCTGGCGCGCACGAAATAACCGAAGAAGCTCGGCATCTTGATGCCGTTCTCGCTGGCGATGCTGCTCACCATGAAATTCGGCGCATTGCCGATATAGGTGAGCGCGCCCATGTAGACTGCGCCCATGGAAATGGAGGCGAGCGTGCCCGAGAGTTCGTGCATCAGCACCTGCGGGTCGCCGCCGGCGAGCTCGAAGAACAACAGATAGGTCGGCGCATTGTCGAGGAACGCCGACATCAGACCGGTGAACCAGAAATAGGCAACCTCGCGCGGCGTGCCGTCCGGCGCCGTCACGGCCGACAACAGCCAGGCGAACGCGCCGTGATGGCCGGCATCGAGCATGGCGATGACCGGGATGATCGCGACAAAAATGCCGGCGAACAGCTTCGCGACCTCGCGGATCGGCTCCCAGGTGAAGCCGTTGGCCTGCCTGTGCTCGTCCGGCGTCAACCACACCGACAGGGCCGCTATGGCCAGCAGCGCCGCGTTGCGGGCGACGTCTTCCAGCTCCAGCCTGGTTCCGAGAATGTCGAAGGCGATGCCGGGCTTCCACATCGCCGACGCCAGCAGGCTCGCGACGATGGCTGCGATCAGCACCAGGTTGACGAGGCCGCGGATGCGGACCGGCTTCGCGGCGCCGGCGGCGCTGAACAAAGGTTCGCTACGGAAGCGCCAGACGTCGATGACGACGAAGATCGCGAGCAGCAGTCCGGCAACGATCGCCGTCTGCAGCCAGATGGTCCGCGTGGTCCAGAAGAAGTCGACACCGTGCAGGAAGCCGACGAACAGCGGGGGATCGCCGAGCGGGCTCAGCGCACCACCGACATTGGCGACCAGGATGATGAAGAAGATGACGACATGGGCGTTGTAGCGCCGCGGCCGGTTGGCGCGGATCAGAGGGCGGATCAGGATCATGGCCGCTCCCGTGGTGCCGACGACGCTCGCCATCACGGTGCCGAGCGCAAGGATGCCGGCGTTGGCCGCCGGTGTCGCCTTGATGTCGCCCGTCACGAGAATGCCCCCAGCCACGACATAGAGCGAGAACAGCAGCACGATAAAACCGAGATATTCGGCGAGCATGGCGTGAACGAGCGCCGCCAGCGTCGCCGTGCTCCCGGCCAAGATGACGAGCGAGGCGAGTGCCAGCAGCGACCAGGCTGCGGCGATCTTGCCGTAATGATGGTGCCAGAATCGTGCAAATAGCAGCGGGCCGAGCGCAATCGACAGCAGCAGGCCGGCAAAGGGAAGCGCATAGGGCCAGCCCATCGCCGCGCCGTCGAGCCCGGTCGCAGCCCATGCGTGCTGTGGCAACAACACGACGAGGATCGCGGCGATGAACCCGCTCGCGCGCCGAACGACAAGTCGTCTAGGAAGCAATGAATCGCCTCGCCGTTTCAATCGCACCGAACGCATCGAGATTGTCGTGTCCACCGCCTGCAAAGCGAACGAACTGCTTCGGTTCATGCGCAAGCGCGAACAGACGCTCTCCGAACACGATCGAAATGGCAAGGTCATTGGTGCCATGCATCACCAATAGCGGCACAGTGACGCGCGGGATGCGCTCGTCGGAATGAAAGGGATCGCGCATCAGCAGACGCACCGGAACGAACCAGAACGATGATGCTGCAATGTCGGCCGTCGATGTATAGGGCGCTTCCAGGATGAGTTTTCCAACACGATGCTCCGAGGCGATCGCGACCGCCACGCCTGTCCCGAGCGAAAAGCCCCAGGCGGCGATTCGTTCCGCCGCGTAGCGCGCAGTGGTGAAGGCGTAGGCGGCCGCGGCATCGCGCAGCAGGCCCGCCTCGCTCGGCGCCCCGCTCGAGCCGGCATAGCCGCGATAGGACAGCGCGACGAGGCCGGTGCCGTCCGCCGTCATGGCCTTAAAACGGCTGACGCGACCGGCGAGATAATCGCCATTGCCTGGGAAATACAGGATCACGGGGCGGCCGGGCCTCGCCGGCACGTGCCAGACGATGACCTTCTCGCCATCAGAGGTGGTCAGGACGTGCTCTTCGGCCTCAGGGAGGCCTGCGGCATCCGGCGCGGTGCGACCGACGGGCGGGATCGGAAACAGCATCTCGCGCTGCCTGACATACAGCACGAGGAGACCGGCGCAATAGACGGTCACGAGCAGGATGGCGATCCACTTGACGATGGTCATGATGACACGGCCCGGCCCCCGTAAAGGCTTTGCACCGGCTCCGCAGCAATTTCATGACCTCGCGGGAGGCGCGCCGGCCGCACGCCGCCCAATGAGCGGTGTGCCATACGACGCGCTGCTCGCGCGTCGCTTTGGCAATGGCCCGCTTGCCTCCGCGCTACATCGCCTTGACGATGTTCTCGGTGACCTTCTTGGCGTCGCCGAGCAGCATCATGGTGTTGTCGCGATAGAACAGCGGATTGTCGATGCCGGCATAGCCCGAAGCGAGCGAGCGCTTGATGAACATCACGGTGCCGGCCTTCCAGACCTGGAGCACGGGCATGCCGTAGATCGGCGAGGTCTTGTCCTCTTCGGCGGCCGGATTGGTGACGTCGTTAGCGCCGATCACGAACGCGATATCGGCCTGCGCGAATTCGGAGTTGATGTCCTCGAGCTCGAACACCTCGTCATAGGGCACGTTCGCTTCGGCCAGCAGCACGTTCATGTGGCCGGGCATGCGGCCGGCGACCGGGTGAATGGCGTATTTCACCTCGACGCCTTCCTTCTTCAGGACGTCGCCCATTTCGCGTAGCGCATGCTGAGCCTGCGCCACCGCCATGCCGTAGCCGGGCACGATGATGACCTTCTGCGCGTTCTTCATGATGAAGGCCGCATCATCCGCCGAGCCGAGCTTGGCCGGCTTCTGCTCGCCGCCGCCACCGCCGGCCGCCGCGGTCTCGCCGCCGAAGCCGCCGAGGATGACCGAGATGAAAGAGCGGTTCATCGCGTGGCACATGATGTAGGACAGGATCGCGCCGCTCGATCCCACCAGCGCGCCGGTGATGATCAGCGCGGAATTGCCGAGAGTGAAGCCGATGCCGGCCGCGGCCCAGCCCGAGTACGAGTTCAGCATCGAAATCACGACCGGCATGTCGGCGCCGCCGATCGGGATGATCATGAGGACGCCGAGCGCCAGCGCGATGATGACGATCAGCCAGAAGTCGAGCGCGCTGCCCGACATCACCAGCCCGACGATGAAGACGACGAGGGCGATCGCGAGCGCGATGTTGATGATGTGGCGGAACGGCAGGATGATCGGCGCACCGCTCATCCGCGCGGACAGCTTCAGGAACGCGATCACCGAGCCGGTGAAGGTCAGCGCGCCGATGGCGACGCCGAGCGACATCTCGACCAGGCTCTGCGGATGGATGTTGCCGGGGCTGCCGATGTCGAAGGCCTCCGGCGCGTAGAACGCACCGGCGGCGACCAGCACCGCGGCCATGCCGACCAGCGAATGGAAGGCGGCGACCAGTTCCGGCATGGAGGTCATCGGCACGCGGCGGGCGATCACCGCGCCGACGCTGCCGCCGATCGCGATGCCAAGGATCACGAGGATCCAGGCGAGGCCGTCCGCCGGCGGATGGCTGGCCAGCGTGGTGGCGACCGCGATCGCCATGCCGATCATGCCGAAGAAATTGCCCTGCCGCGATGAGGCGGGGCTGGACAGCCCGCGCAGTGACAGGATGAACAGCACACCCGCCACGAGATACAGAACTGCAGCCAGATTGGCGTTCATCTCAGGTCCCCTTTGTCTTCGTCACCCCGAGGTGCACGCCGCTCACTTCACCTTCTTCTTGTACATCGCCAGCATGCGCTGGGTGACAAGGAAGCCCCCGAAGATATTCACGCAGGCAAAGATGAGCGCGATGAAGCCGAAGCCGCGCGCCCAGCCCGAGCCGCTCGAGATCATGCCGACGCCGACCGCGAGCAGCGCGCCGACCACGATCACCGAGGAGATCGCGTTGGTCACGCTCATCAGCGGCGTATGCAGCGCCGGGGTCACCGACCACACCACGAAATAGCCGACGAAGACGGCGAGAACGAAGATCGACAGCCGGAAGACGAAGGGATCGACGACTTGTGCAATATGCTCCATGACGGCTCTCCTTACGCTTTCGGCTGGAAATTCGGGTGGATGACGGCGCCGTCCCTGGTCAGCGCGGTCGCTTTGACGAGTTCGTCGTCCCAGTTCACGGCCAGCGCCTTGCTGGTCTTGTCGACCATCGTTTCGATGAAGTTGAACAAATTGCGCGCGTAGAGGCTGGAGGCCGACGCGGCGACGCGGCCGGCGACGTTGGTATAGCCGACGATCTTGATGCCATCGACCTCGGCGACCTCGCCCGCCTTGACGCCTTCGACATTGCCGCCGCGCTCGACGGCGAGATCGACCAGAACCGACCCCGGCTTCATCGACTTGACCATGTCGGCCGTGACGAGCCTCGGCGCAGGCCGGCCCGGAATCAGCGCGGTGGTGATCACGATGTCCTGCTTCTTGATGTGCTCGGCGGTGAGCGCGGCCTGCTTGGCCTGATACTCCTTGGACATTTCCTTGGCGTAGCCGCCGGCGGTCTGCGCGTTCTTGAATTCCTCGTCCTCGACGGCGAGGAATTTTGCGCCGAGCGATTCGACCTGCTCCTTGGTGGCGGGCCGGACGTCGGTCGCGGTAACGACGGCGCCGAGACGGCGCGCGGTCGCGATCGCCTGGAGGCCGGCGACGCCGACGCCCATCACGAACACTTTGGCGGCGGGCACCGTGCCGGCTGCGGTCATCATCATCGGGAAGGCGCGTCCGAAGGCCTCGGCGCCCTCGATCACGGCGCGGTAGCCGGCAAGGTTGGCCTGCGAGGACAGCACGTCCATCACCTGCGCGCGCGTGATGCGCGGCATCAATTCCATCGCGAAGGCGGAGACGCCGGCATCGGCGATCGTCTTCAGCGCGGCCTCATTGCCGTAGGGGTCCATGATGGCGATGACGAGCGCGCCGCGCTTATACTGCGCCAACTCGGAGGCTTCAGGGCGCTTCACCTTGATGATGATGTCGGCGTCCTTCAGCGCGTCGGCGCTGACGGTGGCGCCCACGGCGGTGAATTCGGAGTCCGGCAGACCCGACTTGAGGCCGGCGCCCGGCTCGACGGCGATCTCGGCGCCCAGCGCCTTGAACTTCTTCACCGTATCCGGCGAAGCGGCGACCCGCGGCTCCGACGGATCGATTTCCTTGGCAACGGCGATCTTCATAGGCCCTCCGGCGACGCGGGAAAGAGCGCGCACGCGAACTTAGCGTTACTCCCGCAACGTTGGATACCGGTTTTCAATCCGGCTTGATTGCAAATTTTATGGGCACCGACGACGCTGGCGGTGCTGCAGGCGATGGATCAGGTCAGAAAGATCGCCATCAGGATCACGATAAGCGCGACCGAGACCGTGCCGTACTTCACCAGCTTGATGAAGCCCTCGTAGGTCTGCTCGTGGGCAACGTAGTCGTTGCCGTCGGCGGTGCTGTACGCCACTTCGCTATGGTCAGCCATGAATTGTCCCCAGTCGAAAGTCGAATTTCATGGCTGGGATACCGCAAACTTTCGGGCAGGGCAACGGCACGGAGGCGCGGTTTCCCGGCAAATCGGGTCATTTGGAATTCCGATTGGCGGAATCCCGCTCGGACCGGTGGTCCGCCCGTTGGAGGCGGTCTCAGGCGCCACGAACCGAAGGCCTCTCAGCGCAGGCCGAGCGCACGGCGGACTGCGCCGATCGGCTCCACCTTGCTGTCGCAGAAGTTTCGCTTTGCACAGCGTTCTCCCGGAACGTTGACGACGATCGCATCCGCGCCGGCATCCTCGGTGAGAAAACCGTGGGTCATGTGGAAACCCAGCGCGCGGTAGACCTCGAACTGCTCCTCCGAGAAGAACTGGTCACCGGTGGTTTCGTGCGGGAAGGTGTCGTTGCGGCGTGCATAGTCGCGGATGTAGTCGTTCTCGTCTCCGGTCAGGGACGACTTGATATACACGAGATACCCCTTTTCCCCCGAGCCGTAGTCGATGGTGCCGACCGCCATGTGCGGTCCGCTCGCCGCGCGCCGGGCCGCGGCCGGGGATTTGGTGGCGTTGCACTTCATCCACTCGAGCGTCGTGTTGCGGATCGGGGTCCACGGCAGGTCGATGATGATCCCGAGATCAATGCGCGCATAACGCTGCAGCGTCACCAGCGACGAGAAATTCATCGGCGCATCGGCTTCCGCGTCAACCGCGATGATCACCTTGCAGCGTCGTCGCAACAACTCGTAGACACCGAGATTCTCGATGTGTCCGCCGTCCGTCAGGTAGACCGCATCGGCATTCTCGTAGAGCCGGCCCGAGATCTCAGACCATAGAAACAAAGGGGTCGAGTGGTGCTGCGGCTTGTCCTTTGTCGAGACCCAGCGCGGGTTCTTCAACCAGTACCCCAGGCGCACGTTGAGGAGCGCCAGGGTCGGGGTCAGTGAGCGGATCGAGCCCGAGCCCATGTTCGACGAAGCGGCGGCCCCGGAGATCGCCATCGCGGTCGCAAGATCGAGGCCCGGCGCAACCTTCTCGAAGGCCGGTGTATTCGCATAGCCGGTGGCCTCGCTGCCGACGTGCAGCGGCGAGAATATGAAGAAATCAGCGTTCCGTCCCCGCCGATTGGCGAAATCGGATCCTTGGATGTTCAGCGCGGCGTTGATGATGGGATATGGCGAGGCCAGGCTGCTTTTTTTCGATGTCGTGACCGTCATCGCTCCCGCTGGATCAGCGCCGTAGACCAACTGATGCAGCAGACCGCTCAGCTTCTCCTCGTCGAGCGGAAGGAAATCCCGCCCCTGGTCCAGGCTCGGCATGTTCCGCGACGGCTCCCCGTCAGCGTAGTAGAGCGGATTGAACAAGAAGGCCTTGCTGAGGCGATCACGATAGAGCCGGTGCAACGAATTGGCATTCGGCCCGAGGACCCACGACAGGCCGAACAGGGCCGAGCCCGACAAGAAGTAGAGCAGCACCATCCGCCAGCTGACACTGTTGCCGAACTGGTACTTCGACCAAGTGAATGTGTTCGGGGACTGCAATGATGCAACAGAAAACAGCCATGCGGGGATGTGCGAGATCGGCCCCACCGGCTTGGAGGCGACGACCTTCGCTTCGCCATTGGTGATCTCGGCCGAGAGCTTGCGCGTCGCCGAGTCGAACTGGACATTTCCCTTGACGTCGACACCGGCCGCGGGCGGCACGGGTTGCACGCCAGCCGCTCCCCACTCCTCGATCATGGGATATTGGCGGTAGGCGGCGTCGAGCGTCTTGTCGTTCGCGATGCCCCAATAGCAAAGATAGAGATATCCGACCCAGATCAGTAAGGGCAGCGCCAGTCCCGCGACAAGCACGGCTGCTTTCGCCGCATGGGCGAGCAGGCGTGAGCCAAGGTCCGAGGCGCCGGCGCCCTTCAGCAGGTCGGCGAATTGCTGCCGGAACAGCGTGACGGCCGCCGCAACCGGCGCAGTGATGGCCGCAAGCGATTGGAGCCATTTGATTGCAACGCCCCCAATGATGCCGCCGGACTGAACCGTGTTGGCGTCGGCGACATCGAACATCTGGGCGATCATGAAGGGCTGGAATTCGAAGAAGCAGATGGCGGCAAGCAGAACGAGATAGGTCGCGCCGACAGTCGACGGATAGCCGCGGAATTCACCTCCCTTGGTCGACGAAATCGATCGTAGCACCGCCCAGCCGAAGAAAAGCACGAGGCCGAGCAGGAGCGCTGCAAGCGAAAGCCCAAAGTGATCGACGTTCAGGCAGCTGGCGATCGCGCAGATGAGTCCCAGCGCAAACGCAAGACCGGCCAGGTAGCGAAACAGCTCGCGTCGCCCGACTTTGAAAAGGCGACCGACCAGCAAAAGCAGCGAGGCGGCAACAAGGCCGCCAAGAAAGAAGGCAGGCATCAATCCCAGGCTGGAGAGGGGACCAAGATTGCTGGTGTCGTCGACGCTCAGCCCGAAGAAATTGGTCGTATAGAGTGACGAGCGTGCGGCGTTGGACAGGATCGTGATCACGGCAACGAGCAGTACGACCGGCAGCGTCAGGCTCAGATTGGCAACGAGCCCACGCACGACGATTGCGACGCCGGTGATCAGGTCGCGCGCGCCGGCCGGAACGAGGTAGTTCGAGTAATTCCGGATATGGCCCACCGCAGGCGTGTCACTGATCTCATTGGCGCTCTCGGCTCCGGGTGTCGGCGTGCTTCCGAAGACGAAATTCTGCGCCCGCGTCATGGTCGCCGTGAACGAACAGCCGGTGTAACCGCCGCCGGATACGGTCGACAGATAGTCGATGTGCTTGATCAGCCCGTGGTGATTGAAAGCCTGCAAGACGCCGAGGCAGATTGCGGAGGATCGGATCCCCCCGCCTGACAGCGCAAGGCCGACCGTGTCGATCGCCTTTTCGTCGCCAGGGTATGCGACGGGATCCACGCCCTGGGCGCGGCGGCGGTTGTTGATGGCTGCGAGCTCGCGCTTGACGATCTTCCGGTGCTGTGTCCCCCACAGCTGCTGTTCCTCGACAGCCCGTGGCGGCTCCACCTTGGGGTCTGGGGCACTGATCCTGGCCATGTTCGCCTCCCGGGCCGAGCACACCACGACAATCAACAATCATAGATTGCATTGCAGGTCGAACCCGCCTGCAAGAATTAGTCTGGCCCCAGGCACAAACGTTCAATGTGCAGGGCGGGAACTGTACAACCCGCCCCGCCCGTCGTTGGAACAACGGGACATTCGGACGGCCGACCCAACCCGCTCGCTGCAGCGCCGAAGACGGCTCGCCTCAGCCCATCGCTTCCAGCTCGTCGATCATGCCGGCGATGACGCTCAGGCCCCCGTCCCAGAACTTCGGATCCTTGGCGTCTAGGCCGAACGGCCGCAACAGTTCGGAATAATGCTTGGTGCCGCCGGCGGCGAGCATGTCGAGATAGCGCTCGGCAAAGCCTTCGGCCGCGTTCTCGTAGACGGCGTAGAGCGAGTTCACCAGACAATCGCCGAACGCATAGGCGTAGACGTAGAACGGCGAATGGATGAAATGCGGGATGTACATCCAGTAGTTCTCGTAGCCCGCTTTGATCTCGATTGCCGGCCCGAGGCTCTCGCCCTGCACCGAGAGCCAGATCTCGCCGAGCCGCGTCGCGGTGAGCTCGCCGTTCTTGCGTTCGGTGTGGACCGCGCGCTCGAAGGAATAGAACGCGATCTGCCGCACCACGGTGTTGATCATGTCCTCGACCTTGCCGGCGAGCAGCGCCTGGCGCTGCTTTGCGCTCCTGGTCTGCGCCAGCAGCCGCCGGAAGGTCAGCATCTCGCCGAAGACGCTTGCCGTCTCCGCCAGCGTCAGCGGCGTCGGCGCCATCAACGCGCCGTTCCTGGCCGCCAGCACCTGATGCACGCCGTGGCCGAGCTCATGGGCGAGCGTCATCACGTCGCGCGGCTTGCCCTGGTAGTTCATCAGCACGTAGGGGTGCGCGGATGGCGTGGTCGGATGCGAGAAGGCACCCGGCGCCTTGCCCGGGCGCACCGGCGCATCGATCCAGCGGTCCGTGAAGAAGCGCTCGGCGATGTCGGACATCTTTGGCGAGAAGCCGCGATAGGCGGTGAGCACCATGCTTCGCGCGTCGCCCCAGCCGATGACGTCCGTCGCCGCAAAAGGCAGCGGCGCGTTGCGGTCCCAATAGGCCAGGCGCTTCCTGCCGAACCAGCGTGCCTTCAGCGCGTAGTAGCGATGCGACAATTTTGGATAGGCCGCACGCACCGAGGCGACCAGCGCATCCACCACCTCGCGCTCGACGCGGTTGTTCAGATGCCGGGAATCCGCGACGTCCTTGAAGCCGCGCCAGCTGTCGGAGATGTCCTTGTCCTTGGCCAGCGTGTTGGTGATCAGCGCAAAGGTGCGCTCATTGGCCTTGAAGGTCTTTGCGAGCGCCTCCGCCGCGGCCTTGCGCTTGGCGCCGTCGCGGTCCTGCAACAGATTGAGCGTCGGCTCGATCGCGAGCTCCTTGGATCCGACCTTGAAGCGCAGGCCCGAGATGGTCTGGTCGAACAGCCGGTTGAAGGCTGAATAGCCGGTCTGCGCCTTCTCCAGGAAGAGCTGCTCGAGCTTGTCGTCGAGCTGGTACGGCTTCTCCTTGCGCAGATCCTCGATCCAGGGACGGTAGTGCGCGAGCTCGGCGGCCTGCATCGCGCGGTTCAAAATATCGTCATCGATGCGATTGAGCTCGAGCGCGAAGAACAGCAGATGCGTCGATGCCGCCGTCAGGCGCTCGGAAACGTCGCCGTAAAACTTTGAAATCTTGGGGTCCACGCTGTCGCCGGCATGAACGAGGCCGGCATACGAGCCGAGCCGGCCGGCGAGGTCGTCGATCGCCTCATAGCGTCGGACGGCTTCAGCGAGCCATTTTCCGCCATCTTCCTTTGCTGTTCCTGTTGCGAGCTTGCCCTTGTAGTCCGTCTCGAACGCGACGCAATCGGCATCCATCTTTGCGAGATCGCGCGCCACTTCCGGCGCATCGATCCCGGAATAAAGGTCGGCGAGGTTCCACTCCGGAAGCTTGCCGGTCTTGCTCGCAGGCTTCGCGGATGAAGGCTTGGCAAGCGAAGGCTTGGCGGGTGCACGCTTGGAGGGTTTTGCCTTGGCTGCGGATGTCTTGGTGTTCGGCTTGCGAAGAGCGGGCTTGCTGATGGCGGACTTCTTAACTGCAGGCTTGGAGCGCGAATTCATTGTGTGGGAAACCTGTGTTCAACAATCGCAACGGCGGGCGGGGGCATCAGGGTTTAACAGTGCGTTAATCGGCTTCGGCCAGAGTGCCCCGATTCGAGACAGATAGTAGTAGCGTGCGGGGAACACCATGGCTGCCAGTATTTTGATCGCCGACGACGACGCTGTAGCCCGCCGGCTGGTCGAAAACATGGTGCAGAAATGCGGCTATGAGACGATCGTGGTGGACTCCGGCGATGCGGCGATCGCCGCCCTCACCGCCCCTGACGCGGCCATCGACGGCGTCATCCTCGATCTCGTGATGCCCGGCCTCGACGGCATGGGCGTCCTGGCGAAAATCCGCGAAGCGGGTCTCAGCATCCCCGTCATCGTGCAGACGGCCCATGGTGGCATCGACAATGTGATCTCGGCGATGCGCGCGGGCGCGGCCGATTTCGTGGTCAAGCCGGTTGGCCTGGAGCGGCTCCAGGTCTCTCTTCGCAACGCGCTCAATTCGTCCGCGCTCAAGGGCGAATTGCAGCGCATCCGTCATAGCCGCGAGGGCCGGCTGACCTTCTCCGACATCATCACCCGCGCCGAGGCGATGGCGGGCGTGATGCGCGCGGCGCAGAAAGCAACAAACTCCTCGATCCCCGTGCTGATCGAGGGAGAGTCCGGCGTCGGCAAGGAGATGTTCGCGCGCGCCATTCATGGCAGCGGCGAGCGCAAGGCAAAGCCGTTCGTCGCCGTCAATTGCGGCGCGATCCCCGACAACCTCGTCGAATCCATCCTGTTCGGTCACGAGAAGGGTGCCTTCACCGGCGCCACCGAACGCCACACCGGCAAGTTCGTCGAAGCCCATGGCGGCACGCTGTTTCTGGACGAGGTCAGCGAGCTGCCGCTGAGCGCGCAGGTCAAGCTGCTTCGCGCGCTCCAGGAAGGCGCGGTCGAGGCGGTCGGCGGCCGCAAACCCGTGAAGGTCGACGTCCGCATCATCTCGGCGACCAACCGCAGGCTGCTTGAGCGAGTCAAGCAGGGCCACTTCCGGGAAGACTTGTTCTATCGCCTGCACGTGCTGCCGCTGACGATCCCCTCGCTGCGCGCCCGGCGCGAGGACATTCCACATCTCCTCAGGCATTTCCTGGCCCGCTTTGCCGCGGAGGAGAACCGCCCCATCACCGGCATCAGCGGCGAGGCTGTTGCGCACCTCGCCCAGCTCGATTGGCCCGGCAACATCCGCCAGCTTGAAAACGCGGTCTACCGCGCCGTGGTGATGAGCGACGGCGACCAGCTTGGCCTTGACGACTTCCCCCTGATCGCCTCGCAGCCGCATCCGGGAACAGACATTCCGACCGCGCCGCTGATGCTGGAGCCGATCGCGGCCCCCTCCCTCGTATCAGGTAATGAAATACCGATCGCGCCGCTACCCGTGGCGGGTGCGCTCTCCATGCTGACCGCGACCGGCGACGTCCGGCCGCTGGAGGAGATCGAGAACGAGATCATCCGTTTCGCGATCTCGCATTATCGCGGGCAGATGTCGGAGGTCGCCCGCCGCCTCAAAATCGGCCGGTCCACCCTCTACCGCAAACTCGATGAAGCCGGGGTTCCCGGCCATGGCGGCAAAAGCGGCGAGGAGACGCACTGAGCCTGATGCGAACGAAGGTTCGTCCGGGCGCCGCGAGACGACTGTAAGCCATTCGCATGACGACGGAATTCGACTGCGATCTGAACCGTGACCTGGAAGTGACAGACACAGGGAAAAGCGCGTGGCAGAAGCGCACAATCCGTTGCCAAGCGGCTTGCTTGAAGTCAGTTTGTCGTGAGTTGTCCCGGGTAGCGCTGGCCGCGAAATCGGGGCCTGTATATCGTCTGCGTAGGAATCGTTGCGTGCAGGCGTGCAACTTTCGAGAGGCCGGCGCGGTTTAGCCGAAACTCAATAGGCGATAACGAAGCTGTTCCACGGGGGACAGTTCACCCGAGGGGTGCGACACAATGCGTGACTGTTTGAACCACCGTGCAGGCTTTGACCGTGTCTTGATGACGGTCGCGGCGACCTTCCTCACGGTATCGGCGAGCTCAGCCCTGGCGCAGGATCAGGCGCGCAGCAGCGCTGCCGAGCTCGCGATCGAAGCTGCGATCCCGCGCCCCGAACCCGCAAACGTCCCGCCCCCGACCGCATCCGACATCAAGCTCGACACCACCGCCACGGTTCAGGACTCGGCAAAGGAGCCGGTCAAGGAACCCGTGAAGGCCGAAGCCGCTCCCGCGCCGGACAAGGTCGAGACCAAGCCTTCCGACGTCGCCACCACGCCCGCCGCCGAGGCGACGAAGAGCGAGACGGCGAAGACTGAGCCTGCCAAGTCCGAACCTGCCAAGGCCGACACGGCGACCCCAACGCCGGCCGCGCCCGCCACCGCTGCTGCTCCGGCCTCGGAGCCGGTGAAGGCCGCGAGCAACGTTCCCGCGGCCGACCAGCCGGTCGCCGACAAGCTCAAGGACATCATCGGCGCCAACGCTTCGCGCTATTTCGACCGTAAGAACGAACGCGCGGCGATCGAGAAGTTTTACGGCGCACGCGACTTCGCACCGGTCTGGACCCAGGCCGGCAGCCTGACCACTGCGGCCAAGGGCGTGATCGCACGGCTGAAGGACGCGGCGTCCGACGGTCTCAATCCCGCCGATTACCCGCTGCCGGACTTCGCAGCCGCCACGACACCCGATGCGCTCGCCAATGCCGAGCTCAAGCTCACCGCCAGCATGTTCGACTATGCGCGTCAGGCCCAGAGCGGCCGCATGCACTGGTCGCAGGTCAGCGGCGACATCCTCTACCCCGAGCATCCGGTCGATCCGAACGAGGTGCTCGCCAAGGTCACGACCGCAGCGGACGCCTCCGCGGCGCTCGACAGCTACAATCCGCCGCAGAAGCTCTACAAGGAGCTGAAGGCGAAGCTCGCGGAGCTCCGCGGCCAGGGCAACGGCCCGGTGATCGAGATCGCCGATGGTCCAACGCTGAAATACACGCCGGCCGGCAAGAAGCAGGCTGAAATCGTCGTTGAAGATCCGCGCGTGCCGCAGCTGCGGGCCAAGCTTGGCATCGCCGAGAATGCCAACGATACTCGCTATGACGCGGCAGTCGCAGAAGCCGTGCGCAAATTCCAGAACAGCGCCGAGCTCAAGGCGACCGGCATCCTCGACGACAAGACGGTCAAGGCGATCAACACCCCGAAGCGCGACAAGCAGATCGACGTGGTGCTGGTGAACATGGAGCGCTGGCGCTGGCTGCCGCGCGACCTGGGCGTGCCCTCGCTGGGCGATGCCTATGTCATCCTCAACATTCCCGACTACACGTTGAAGGTGATGCAGCGCGGCCAGCAGGTCTGGACCACCCGCGTCGTCACCGGCAAGCCCGGCACACATGCGACCCCGCTGCTCACCGAGACGATGAAGTACATCACGGTCAATCCGACCTGGAACGTGCCGCCGTCGATCGTCTACAACGAATACTTGCCGGCGCTTCAGCAGGACCCGACCGTGCTCCAGCGCATGGGCCTCAAGCTCGAGCAGAACCGCGATGGTTCGGTCCACATCTCGCAGCCGCCCGGTGAAGCCAATGCGCTCGGCCGCATCCGCTTCAATTTCCCGAACAAGTTCCTGGTCTATCAGCACGACACGCCGGACAAGAACCTGTTCGCCCGGGACGAACGCGCCTTCAGCCACGGCTGCATGCGCGTGCAGAACCCGGATCAGTACGCCTCGGTGCTGCTCAACATCGCGATGCCGAACGAGAAGTACACGCCGGAGCGCGTGCGCAGCATGTACGGCAAGAGCGAGATCGACCTGAAATTCCCGACCCCGATCCCGGTCAACATCACCTATCAGACCGCATTCGTGGACGAGGGCGGCAAGCTGCAATTCCGCAAGGACGTCTATGGCCGCGACGCGACCATGATCAACATCCTGAAGAACGGCCGCGGCAAGGACCTCGAGAACGTCGTCGCGCACTCCCAGCCGAGCTATTCACGCCCGGCAACGACGCTGCCGAACGGCGTGCTGGCGGCCAACAATGGCGGCTCGTCCGGCCCGAACTTCTTCGAGCGGCTGTTCGGAGCGCCGACCCCGCCGCCGGCACCGGTCGGCCGCCGTCCGCAGCAGCAGCGGGTGTTCACCCGCTGAGCTAGGCCCGCTCTGAAGCCTGATTTCCTGAAATTGTGCAATAAAATCAGCGGTCTCATCCTATGGATGGGGTCGCTTAACGTTAACCATTCTCCACCTGACCTCGGGCAGCGGGCGTTTTTTTGCCACACTCACCCGGTTAGGTTCGCGATCTGACTTGGTTTGGGGGCGGGAAGGTCAACCTCGAATTAACCTTCTCGCTTTAACAAAGCGTTCATCCTCTTTCGCGCGCTAACGGGGTTAGCGGGAGAGTCCATTTTGAACGCTCGTCGACTGGGTGGGCTCTAACGTGCTGACTGGAATCGCACGCCAATTCGCTGTGCTGTCGTTGTCCCATGCGGGAGTGAAGGCCGGTTCCAGGATCGGCCTCGCTGCCGTATTGCTGCTTGCTGCCGCGGGTTCAGTTCATGACGCCGCCGCGCTCAACGAGACCAAGACGCTCTCCTTCCACCACACCCATTCCGGCGAAGACCTCACCGTCACCTTCAAGCGTGACGGACGCTACGACGAAACGGCGCTGAAGCAGCTCAACCACTTCCTGCGCGACTGGCGTACCCAGGACGAGACGGTCATGGACCGTCACCTGTTCGACATCCTCTGGGAAGTCTATCGCGACGTCGATGCCAAGCAGCCGATCCAGATCATCTCCTCCTACCGCTCGCCCGCCACCAACGCCATGCTCCGCCGCCGCTCCGCCGGCGTGGCGCGCTTCAGCCAGCACATGCTGGGGCATGCGATGGACTTCTACATCCCGAACGTGCCGCTGGAGCAGATCCGCTTCGCCGGCCTGCGCCTCCAGCGCGGCGGCGTCGGCTTCTACCCGACCTCAGGCTCGCCCTTCGTGCATCTGGACACCGGCAGCATCCGGCACTGGCCGCGCATGACGCATGACCAGCTCGCCAGGGTCTTCCCGGACGGACGCACCGTCCATGTTCCGACCGACGGCACGCCGCTGAAGGGCTATGAGCTTGCCAAGGCCGAGATCGAGCGGCGCGGCAGCGGCGAGGATTCCGGCAACAAGTCGAATTTCTTTGCCAGCCTGTTCAAGGGCAAGCCGGCTCCGGCCGCCACGAGCAACGACGAGGATGACGAGGGCGCGCCCGCTCCGGCCGCGAAGCCTGTCGCGCCGACCGTGGTCGCCGCCGCGACCAAGCCGGCCGATCCGGTGCCGACGCCGCGCGCCAAGCCGTCAGTCGCAGCGACAATTCAGCTCGCCTCGGCCGATGCGCAGATCGTCGCGCTGCCCAAGTCGAAGCCGGCATCCGTGGCTGACAAACCGGCCGCCGGCAAATCCGCTGACGCCAAGCCCGAGACTCCCGCCGATATCATCAATGCCCGTGGCTTCTGGGATGCCCCGGCTGCGCCGCAGCAGGCGACGCCAGCTCAAGTGGCTGCGCTGAAGGCGCGCCAGGCGCTTGCCGCCGCCACCGATCCGCAGCCGACCGCGAGCGTGTCCAGCGCCGCCTATCAGGCCCTGGCCTACGCGCCGGCGTCCGCCTCCCCGGTCGACCGCGCCAATGTCGTCGCCGCCTCCGCGCCGATCCCGCGCTCCGCACGTCCCACCGCCGCGTCGCGTAACCTTGCACCCGCGACCGAGATCAACACGGTGGTCGGCAAGCGCGTCGACGGCATGGTCGCAACCGCGACCCGGCTCTCCGCAGCCAAGGGCGAAAGCATCTGGCTCAAGATCGTGATGCTGTCGCCGAGCGCCAGCCGCGCGATGTCGGTCACGCTGATGGGCGAGCTCGACACGGCCGCAATGCGCGCCTACTTCGTCAAGCCGCAATCCGTGGTCGCCATGGGCTTTGCCGACGATCCGATGCAGGGCCTGTCCTGCGACAGTTTCTCGGGCACCGCCACCGCCAAGCTCGAGACAACGTCCTTCGTCATGCGGACGGCTTCGCTGCGCTGAGGCTGATAAGCCGCGCCGTTACCAAAATCTCTGTCGTCGTCCTGGCGAAAGCCAGGATCCGTACCGCGTGATCCATCTGGCTCACGCGGTACGGATACCAAGCGACGAATTTTCGCCAAACTGCTCCCTGGGATAATGGGTCCTGGCCTTCGCCAGGACACGACACCGGGCTCAGATCATCCCC
This sequence comes from Bradyrhizobium sp. MI1.3, assembly GCF_055811695.1. Lineage (NCBI taxonomy): Bacteria > Pseudomonadati > Pseudomonadota > Alphaproteobacteria > Hyphomicrobiales > Nitrobacteraceae > Bradyrhizobium > Bradyrhizobium sp. MI1.3. Next base: position 114,126 of record NZ_JBVVPQ010000012.1, read on the forward strand.
AGCGCCTGCATGTAGGTCTCGAGAATCGTCTCGGCCTCGGCGCGCTCGTTCGGGTCCTGCTTGCGCATGCGCACGATGGTGCGCAGTGCCTTGACGTCGTAGCCGTTGCCCTTGGCCTCGGCGAAGACGTCGCGGATGTCGTCGGAGATCGCCTTCTTCTCTTCCTCCAGCCGCTCAATGCGCTCGATGATGGACTTGAGTTGGTCCTTGGCAAATTTCGTCGCGGGCTCGTCGTCGCGGACGGCGGCGGAGGTGGCCATCTTGGTACTCCCAATGGAACTGGCAAAACGAGGTGACGCCGGCATCCTCACCGCGCGTGCTGGTTAGACCCTTAGGGTTCGGACCTCTCGCGTTCAAGGCAGCATCGCGCTCGTCCACAGCGCGCCCACACCTTCCTGCGGCGGGTCGAAGAAAGCTGTTGTGTGATGCGACTCAGGGGCAGCGCATCTCGGGCTGCCGGCGCGGCCGTTCAGTGCCCCGGATGAACCTTCTTCATGGCATCGAGCTGCTCAGGCGTGGCCGCGCCCTGGTATTTCGACTTCCACGCCTCGTAGGGCATGCCATAGACGGCTTCCCGGCTCTCGTCCTTGCTCAAGGCGACGCCTTGGGCGTCGGCGGCGTCCTTAAGCCAGTTCGACAGGCAGTTGCGGCAGAAGCCTGCGAGGTTCATCAGGTCGATATTCTGGACGTCTGTCCGCGTCTTCAAATGATCGACCAGGCGCCGGAAAGCGGCAGCCTCGAGTTCCGTTCTGGTTTTGTCGTCGATTGCCATGGCTGGATCCCTCGGCTTTGCGAAATTGGCTGTGACCTGGATGGGGTCACCCTTACGAGATCAGGTGGGGCCTGTCACAGATTTTGCCATATCGCGGCGCAAACGGGCCCGAAGCCGGCTTCGGGGCAGTTCCCGGGCCCTACGCCAAATCGTCAATGATCTGATATAGCTTCCGCGACAATGATCGCCGAATCTCCCCGCTCCCCCTTTCGCCTGCTCGCCCGGTTGGTCCCGGTGCTGGTGGTTGGCCTGCTGTGCCTCTGGGCCAGCCCGGCCTCCGCCGATTTCCGGCTTTGCAACAACACATCGAGCCGGGTCGGCATCGCGCTTGGCTACAAGGATGCCGAGGGCTGGACCACCGAAGGCTGGTGGAACATCTCGTCCCGTTCCTGCGAGACCCTGCTGCGGGGAACCTTGGTGGCCCGCTTCTATTACATCTACGCCATCGACTATGACCGCGGCGGCGAATGGTCGGGCCAGGCCTTCATGTGCTCGCGCGACAAGGAGTTCACCATCCGCGGCACCGAGGATTGCCTTGCACGGGGCTATGACCGCACCGGCTATTTCGAGGTCGATACCGGCGAGCAGCGGGCCTGGACGGTGCAGCTCACCGATGCCAACGAGCAGCCGTCAAAACAGCAGCGCGTGCCGGGAATGCCCGGCCCGGTTGGCCCGGGGGTTCCCGGTTTGCCCAATGGCCCGCCCGGTGGTACGCCCCCCGCCGCGCCTGGCCTCCCGCCCGCTCCCTCGCCCCCGTCTGGAAATAAGCCATGAGGCGTCTTCGCCGTATCAAGATTCTCGCGACGCTTGGACCCGCCTCTTCGGACCTTGCGATGATCCGCCGCCTGTTCGAGGCCGGCGCCGACCTGTTCCGCATCAACATGAGCCACACCCCGCATGACAAGATGCGGGAGCTGGTGGCGACGATCCGCAACGTCGAGAGCAGCTACGGCAGACCGATCGGCATTCTGGTCGATCTCCAGGGACCAAAGCTCCGGCTCGGTGCCTTCGCCGAAGGCGCGGTCCAACTCCAGAACGGCCAGACCTTCACGCTCGATTCGGACAAGGCACCGGGTGACACAACCCGCGTCCAACTCCCGCATCCGGAGATCCTGGCCGCGCTGCGTCCGGGCCATTCGCTGCTGCTCGACGACGGCAAGGTGCGCCTGATCGCCGAGGAGACCTCGAAAGACCACGCGGTGACGCGCGTCGTGGTCGGCGGCCGGATGTCCGACCGCAAGGGCGTCAGCCTGCCGGACACCGACCTGCCGGTCTCGGCAATGACGCCGAAGGACCGCGCCGACCTCGAAGCGGCGCTGGTCACCGGCGTCGACTGGATCGCGCTGTCCTTCGTGCAGCGCGCGGATGACGTGCTCGAGGCCAAGAAGATGATCCGCGGCCGCGCCGCGGTGATGGCCAAGATCGAGAAGCCGCAGGCGATCGATCGCCTCGCCGACATCATCGACGCCTCCGACGCCCTGATGGTGGCGCGCGGCGACCTCGGCGTCGAGCTGCCGCTGGAACGCGTGCCGAGCCTGCAGAAGCAGATGACGCGCATGGCGCGGCGCGCCGGCAAGCCGGTGGTGATCGCGACCCAGATGCTGGAATCGATGATCCAGTCGCCGGTGCCGACCCGCGCCGAGGTTTCCGACGTCGCCACCGCCGTCTACGAAGGCGCCGACGCCATCATGCTGTCGGCGGAATCGGCGGCCGGCAAATTCCCGGTCGAGGCCGTCTCGACCATGAACCGCATCGGCGAGGAGGTCGAGCGCGACCCGATCTATCGCTCCGTCATCACCGCACAGCGCCCCGCGCCGGAAGCCACCGCCGGCGATGCCATCGCGGACGCCGCGCGGCAGATCGCCGAGACGCTCGACCTGCCGGCCCTGATCTGCTGGACCAGCTCGGGATCGACCGCCGTGCGCGTGGCGCGCGAGCGGCCGAAGCCGCCGATCGTGGCGATCACGCCGAACGTCGCGGCGGGACGCCGACTGTCGGTCGTTTGGGGCGTGCATTGCGTGGTGGCGGAGGATGCGCGCGACCAGGACGACATGGTGAGCCGCGCCGGCCAGATCGCGTTCCGCGATGGCTTCGTCCGGGCCGGCCAACGCGTGATCATCGTCGCCGGCGTGCCGCTCGGCATCCCCGGCACCACCAACATGGTGCGCATCGCCTCGGTCGGCCCCGAGGGCGAAGCGAATATCTAGGTTCGCCAGCACGCGGCAAACAAAAAATGTCGAAAACAACCCCATGCACAGTAGCAGGCTGGTCCGGCGAATGTGCTGGGGTTTTTCGCAAAGGCGAATTCGGGCAATGGCCTGGGCGCGATCGGGTCCCTCGGTCGATCAGGCGGACGTTTTAGGCCCCAACCAGCGCTTTCGCGGTCGGCAACAGCGTCTGCTGCACAACGAGACCCCTGGCGCGGGCGTCCATGACGCCGACCGCGCGGAGCGCCAGCAACGTCACGGTCTGCACGGCATCGCGCATCCTGGCGGGATCTTCGAGATTATCCGGCGCAAGCGGTCCGACCAGGGCTTCGTGCAAGGCGCCGAGCAGCGCGGTGGCGGCGAGCGCGGTGTCCTGCGCCGGCAGGTGGCCGGCGCGCACGGCGGCGTCGATGCGCGAGGCCATCTCACCCGCGATCTCGCGCCGGCTGGCGAGGCGTGAAGCGCTGACATCGACATCGACCGGCTCGGCCAGGATGCCCCAGGCGAGCCTGCGCTGCGACAGGGTATGGACCGCTACGGTGGTCACCGCCGCCGCCAGCGCCGAGGACGGCCCCGGCGCCGCATCGGCGGCTCGCCGGATCGCCGTGAGCTCGTCGCGGGAGACTTCGGCGATCAATTCGGAGATCAAATCGGCCTTGGAGGGGAAGTAGCGGTAGACCGTACCCGCAGCGACGCTGGCGCGAACCGCGACCGGCGCAATCTGCACCGCCGCCATCCCGCCTTCCGCCGCCGCCTCCCGCGCCGCCGCCAGTATCGCACTGCGCCGGGCCGCAAGGCGCTTCACCACTTGATGCGTCCGCCGATAAACCATGGCGCGCTTCCTGTCCCACACGCCGGCCGCACGCCCTGCGGCCGAACGCTTCGTCACCGATGTCGCAAATCGCCCCGCAAGGACTGAACAACTATTCAGAGTGGATGACAAGGTGCAAATGCATGAAGCGTCACGCCAAAAAAAAGCGCGAGCTCAAACAGCTAAAAACCTCGCGAACTGCTTTGGTGAAGGGGTAACCACGATCGTTACCGCCATCTTAAACCTGCTCCGCGACTGTGCTGCGGTATTGCGATCCCACCTCGGTGCAGCATGGTCGACACGGACGCCCGGACCGCCTGGCAGCTCTTCCACCTGAACTGGCTTCCCATCGCAGCCATGGGCAGCCTGCTGGCGCTGGGCCTCCCCTTCACTGGCCTGAGCCTCGAACCGGTCGCCTACGGCGTGACGCTGGCAGTCGCTGCACTCCTGCTCGCGCTGGCCTATGGCCACCGCATCCTCAAAGGCGAGCTTGCCGACCCGAAGTTGCTGTTTTCGCTCGGAACGATCGGACAGATCATTCTCACCTGCGCCATCGTCGGACCGCTCAGCTATGTCGCGGCCAAGCTGAACTGGCCACTGCAGGACCAGGCGCTGCTTACGATCGACCGTGCACTCGGCCTCGATCCCGAACCGATCGCGCGATACGTCAACGACCATCCCTGGCTCGCGGACTGCCTGGCTCGCGGATACGGGCTGATCAAACTGCCGCTGCTCGGCATTCCCGTCGTGCTGGCACTGACGGCGCGCTATATGCGGCTGCAATTGTTCATGCTCGCGATGAGCCTCGCGCTCGCGGTCACCATCGCGATCTCCGCCGTCGTGCCCGCGATCGGCACCTATTGGGGGCTGCAGCTGTCCGCCGCGCATTTTCCCGAAATCAACACCGCGGTCTATGCCGGGCAGTTGCGCGACATCCTCGCGCTTCGCGACGGTAGCCTGCACGAGCTCCGGTTGTTCTTCCTCGCCGGCATCGTCTCGTTTCCGAGCTTCCACGCCGCATCCGCCGTGCTCTACATGTGGGCGCTGTGGCCGGTGCGCGGCCTCGGCGGCATCGCGGCAGCGCTGAATCTGCTGATGATCGCGGCGACACCGGTGATCGGCGCGCACTACATCATCGACGTCGCCGGCGGAATCGCAGTCGCCGCAGCGTCGATCTGGGCGGCGAAATTCTATCTCGAATGGCACGGCCGCGCGCGGCAAACGTTTGCCGCGCCTGCGCGCTCGGCGGTCTGGCAGCCCGGCCTCGCGGAATGACGGGCGGCAAGTTACCCTAGGGTCCGCGCGTAGCGCTGTGCCCATCAGCAACTTCCAATGTTCGATGTTCTCGACAGCGGGAACGTTTCCGCCTGCGCTCTTGGAGCTGAGGCGGACACGTTGCCGTGCTACAAGCTTGCTACAGCTTCACGATGTCCCGGACCCGGAAATCGTCGACCAAAAGAAAAAGAGCCCCGTCAATGACGGAGCTCTCTCAGTTCGCGATGAGTTCAGCCTTACTTGAGGCTGCTCGAGATCGAGGTGAACTTGGCGTTCAACGTGGTGCCCAGGCTGTTGATGACAGTGATGATCGCCAGCGCGATGCCGGCGGCGATCAGACCGTATTCAATGGCGGTGGCGCCGGATTCATCTTTCGCGAAACGCGCAACGAGGTTCTTCATAAAGAGCTCCAAATGAGTACACGAGGCTACAACTGATCTGGTCTTTTTGGCTTCCCAGCGCCGCTTGACCATGGAACCAAACGTAGTGGCAAAGAATTGCGCCGCAGTTAATTCGACTGCGGAAACACAGAGCGGTTTGCGTGTATTCGCCGATGGTAAACCGAAATCTAAAATGATCCGTTAAATTGTCGAGACATCAAGCCGGCCCGGCACCGCCGGTTTACCCGGAATTATGACCGCCATGGTCCAATGTCGATCGCTCGGCACAACGACAAAAACACCAGGACGACGAGGCGGCATGTCCCTTTCCTTTGCCAACAGCATCACGGTGCAGAGTCGTGCGCGAGCGCTGGTGCCGCTATGCGTCGGTGCGGGCGCCTATCTCTTCTTCCTGTATGTCGGCGACACGCTGCTTCAGGACTCCGACTCGCTCTGGCAGATCAAGATCGGGCAATGGATCCTCGATCACCACGCGCTTCCCTACACCGACTTCTATTCCTTCACGCGGCCGGGGGCGCCCTGGGTTTCGACTTCGTGGTTGTCGCAGGTGCTGTTCGCTCTCTCCTACGCGCAATGGGATTGGGCCGGCCCGGTGATCCTCACCGCACTTGCTGTCGCATTGTCGGCGGCGATCCTGGTCAGCCTGCTCGAGGCCCATCTGGAAATTCCGCGCGCGGTCCTGTTCGCGATGTTCGCGATCTTGCTGTCGCTGCACCACATTCTGGCGCGGCCGCATATGCTGGCGCTGCCCGTGATGATCGCGTGGGTCGGCGTGTTGATGGCCGCAGCCGACCGCAAGGGCGCCCCGTCATGGTACTGGCTGCCGCTGATGTCGCTGTGGTCGAACCTACATGGCGGCTTCGTGCTGGGCCTGGCGCTGATCGGCCCGATGTCGTTTGTGGCGCTCTGGGGCATGAAGTCCAGCAAGCAGGTCCGGCTGCTGTCGCGCTGGTTCCTGTTCGGTGTTGCGGCACTCGCCGCAAGCTGCGTCACGCCCTATGGCTGGCGCACATTGCTCGGCGCGATCAACATCCTCAATCTCGGCGAGTTGCTGACGGTCATCTCCGAATGGTCGCCCGCGAGCTTCGCATCCTTCAACGCATTCGAAGGCGCGCTGTTCGGCCTGATTGCGATCGGGCTGTATCGCGGCCTGACGCTCTCGCCGCCGCGTATTCTTCTGATCCTGCTTCTGACCTGGATGGCGCTCACCCACGTCAGGAGCATCGAGGCCTTTGCCTTCCTGGTACCGCTGGTGCTGGCCAAGCCCCTCGGCGAACGGACTGCGCTGCTACAGCCTGGCACGCAGGGCGGCGAGAGTTGGGCCGCCCGCTACGTCACCGCAACCGGTGCGCTGATGATCGTGGCCGCCGGCTGGACCTCGACCTCACTTTACATGGCGCATCACCGCTTCACCTTCACGATGGATCAGACACCGGTTGCCGCCGTCGATCTGCTCGAGAAACGCCAGGCGCAGCGCGTCTTCAACGCCTACCAGTTCGGCGGCTATCTGATCTCGCGCGACATCCCGGTCTTCATTGACGGCCGCGCCGAGCTCTACGGCGAAACCTTCGCCATGGACGTCTTCAAGGCCGTGGAGCTCAAGAAGCTCGACACCCTGACGCGGCTCCTCGACGCGTACAAGATCGACGCCACGCTCATGGTCGCGGACGCGCCGGCCGCCCAGGTGCTGGACCACATCAAGGGCTGGAAGCGGCTCTACGCCGACAACATCGCCGTGATCCACGTGCGAACCGGCGGCACAGAGGCCGGCGCGACGCCGGAAGCGGAGTCCTCGAGGGAAGCCGTCAAGTGAGCGCGTCCGCTCAACAGCAGATATCCGGTCCATCGCGCCGCTGGATCGGAATTCCCCTCGTGATGTTGCCAGCGTTTTCGATCGCAACGCTCTTCGGCTGGGGCGTCCTGATCTCCACCTTCACCCATCCCGGCTGGATCGGGCTGAACCACGTCGCTCCCGGCACGGACTGGATGGTGTTTTACGGCGCCATCAGATCGTTGCTCGCCGGCAATCTTGCGCTGGTCATCGATGGTGACGCGTTCACGGCCTATCTCAACCAGTCGTTCGCATCATGGCTCTCGGTCCCTCTGGAGTTCCGTCCATGGTTCTATCCGCCCGGCTTCCTCGTTCTGCTGCTGCCATTCGCGCCGCTTGGCTTCATCGGCTCCTATGTCGCATTCCAGGCCGCGACCGCAGGCTTCCTGGGCTGGGCGCTTCGCAACCGGGCCGATCAGCCGCAACTGACGCCCTACATCATCGCGGCCGTGCTGGTCTCGCCATCGGCATCTCTCAACCTGGCCGATGGACAATGCGCTTTTCTCGTTGCCGCACTGCTGGTCACGGGCGTCAGGCTGCTCGGACCGCGACCGCTCCTGGCCGGGGCAATCCTCGGGCTGCTGAGTTTCAAGCCGCAATTCTTCCTGCTCGTCGCCTTCGCGCTGGTGGGGTCGCGCCGTTATGGCAGCCTGTGCGCTGCTGCATGCTCGGCATTCGCATTGGCGGCTGCAAGTGCCATGATTTTTGGCGTCGAATTGTGGCTTTGGTGGATACCGCAGGCGTACAACAATCTGGTCAGCCCCGACGCGAAATGGCTCGCCTATGGCCGCATCTGGGGTCACAGCGTATGGGCCTGCGCAATGCTGCTGGGCCTGCCGGAGCGGCTGGCCTCCATCCTGCAGCTGGCCGCGATCCTTTCGAGCGCGGCGGCGACGTTCGCGGCCTTTCGCTCCTCGCTCAGCACCAACAACAAGCTGATCGTACTGCTTGCGGCAACCGTGCTGGCGGCCCCGCATTCGGGCCCTTATGACGCGACGCTGCTGACGGTCGCCGTCGTGCTGCGGCTTGCCGCATCGATCGATGCTCCACGCTTTCGCGACTGGCTGATCGGGCTCGGCATCTGGATGGTGCCGTTGCTCAGCCCGGCGGTGTATATTCCGGCGGGACGACTATCGCCGCTCCTCATCGTCGCTCTCATTGGCGTCGTCTTCGGCGCGTTGCGCAGTCCGGCAGGGTCTGGCAAGCCGGCAATGTCGCCGCATTCCTGAATCCAATCTGCGGCTGGCGATGGGGACGCCGAAGTGATGAGTAGCGGACAGGACATGCATTCGCGGGCAGATCGGACTTATCGGTAGGGAGAGATGATCTCAGTTCTGGACTCGCATCGGCCCGATCAAAAAGCCGATCCCTCATTAATCATCAATTGCCCGTCTGCAGTTCGCCGAATCTATCCCAGCTCTTGCCGTTGAAGCGCATGAACTGCATCTGGTCGACCGGGACATGGTCGGTCGTGCCGGTGTTGACCTTGATGCCGGGCAGCAGCATCGGCAATTCGAGATCGCGAATTGCAAAAGCCTGCTTGAGGATGTTCTCGGTCGACAGATCATTGCCGCAGGCTTTCAGCACAGCCTCCAGCGCCATCGCACTGTTGTAGGCGTTGACATAATTGGTGTCGTGCTGGTCGGCCTCCGGCAAATATTTGGTCATGAACTCGCGCCAGCCCCTGACGCCGGAATCGTCCTTCCAGGCGGGATCGTCGGGGTCCTTCACGTAAGCGGTGGAGAGGATGCCGGTGCCGGCTTCCAGTCCCGCAGGCTCCATCACCGTCGAAACCCACACCGCAACATTGGATAGGAACGTCATCGGCCGCCAGCCAATCTCGAAGGATTTGCGGATCGCTTGCGCCGCGAATTTCGGCGTCGCCGCGATCACGAATACATCGGCGCCCGAGGCCTTGAGCTTCACGATCTGGGAATCGATGGTCGGGTCCTGGATCTCGTAGGTCGCGCCGGTGACCACTGTATCGTATTTCTCGCCGAGCACGTCCTTCAGCCCGGCGAGATAATCGCGGCCGTAATCGTCGTTCTGCGAGATAACGGCGAACTTCGCGTTCGGATTCTTCGCCAGCGCGTAACGCGCATAGAGCCGCGCTTCGTAGCGGAACGGCGCCTGCACGCCCATCGTTGCCTGCGGATATTGTGCGACGTCGGCGAATTTCGAGGCGCCGGAGCCGATGAAGAGCTGCGGCACGTTCCTGGACTGGAGGTATTTCGCGATCGCCGTGTTGTGGGCGGTACCGATCGAGGAGAAGATCAGCGCGACCTCGTCGCTCTCCACCAGCCTGCGGGTCTGCTCGACTGATTTCGGCGGCGCATAGCTGTCGTCGAACGAGATCAGATTGACCTTGCGGCCGTTGATGCCGCCCTTCTCGTTCAGCATCTTGAAATAGCCGACCTCGCCCTTGCCGAGCGCCCCGAAGGCCGACACCGGCCCGCTGTAGGGCATGGTCTGGCCGATCTTGATCTCGGTCGCGGTGACGCCGCGCATTTCGGCGGCGGCGGATGGAGCGGACGGGAATGAGACTATCAGGAACGAAACGGCGCCAAGCGCGCCCAATGTCCTCGCAAAGCGCATCGGCTTGCCCTCCCCTTTGTCTGCGCGGTCGAGCCGCGCCTTAATTGGGAAGAGCATGCCACGACTTCATCGCAGACTCCAATCGCGATGAGTCGCGGGGTCGGAGAGCGAGTAAAGGTAAGGGTGCCACCAATGGCGGCGCCCATAGATGGTCGGCACTGCGCAAGGGCGGCTTTGCGCACATACCTGTTCGTCGCGAGATGCTCAGTTGCCCACGTTCGAAAAGCACCACGCAACAAAAAACGCGGCGTTTCCGCCGCGTTTTTCAATTCAATCTGCCGTGCGCGGTTACGCCTGCGGCTGCGGCTCCAGGCCGGGATCCGGATCGGGTCGCGGGCGCGACTTGCCGGCCGGCGGCACGGCCGAGGCGCGCGGGGTGGTCGGCTCGAGCACGGATTCGCGGTTCGGCTTCTTGCCCTTGAGCAGGTCGATGATCTCGTCGCCGGAGAGCGTCTCGAATTCGAGCAGGCCCTTGGCGAGAGCTTCAAGATCGGCGCGCTTCTCGGTGAGAATACGCGTTGCCTCGTTATAGCCTTCTTCGACGAAGCGCCGGATCTCGGTGTCGATCTTCTGAACCGTCGCTTCCGATGCGTTCTGGGTGCGCGACACCGACATGCCCAGGAAAACCTCGTCCTGGTTCTCGCCGTAGGACACGGTGCCGAGCGCCTCGGACAGGCCCCAGCGCGTCACCATCATGCGCGCAAGACGCGTCGCCTGCTCGATGTCCGACGACGCACCCGAAGTCACCTTCTCGCGGCCGAAGATCAGCTCTTCGGCGACGCGGCCACCCATCATGATGGCAAGGCGCGATGTCATCTGTTCGAGCGACATCGACAGCTTGTCGCGCTCGGGCAGCTGCATGACCATACCCAGCGCACGACCGCGCGGAATGATGGTCGCCTTGTGGATCGGATCGGTCGCAACGACGTTGAGGCCGACGATGGCGTGGCCGCCCTCGTGATAGGCCGTCAGAAGCTTCTCTTCCTCGGTCATGACGAGCGACTTGCGCTCGGCGCCCATCATCACCTTGTCCTTGGCTTCCTCGAACTCGGCCTGGGTCACCATCCGCTTGTTGCGGCGGGCGGCGGTGAGCGCAGCTTCGTTGACGAGGTTCATCAGGTCGGCGCCAGAGAAGCCCGGGGTGCCGCGCGCGATGGTCTTGAGGTTGATATCCGGCGCCAGCGGCACCTTGCGGACGTGGACCTTGAGGATCTGCTCGCGGCCGACGACGTCCGGGTTGGGCACCACGACCTGACGGTCGAAGCGGCCGGGACGCAGCAGCGCGGGGTCGAGCACGTCGGGACGGTTGGTCGCGGCGATCAGGATCACGCCCTCGTTGGCCTCGAAGCCGTCCATCTCGACCAGCAACTGGTTCAGCGTCTGCTCGCGCTCGTCATTGCCGCCGCCGAGGCCGGCGCCACGGTGACGACCGACGGCGTCGATTTCGTCGATGAAGATGATGCAGGGCGCGTTCTTTTTGGCCTGCTCGAACATGTCGCGGACGCGGGAAGCGCCAACGCCGACGAACATCTCGACGAAGTCAGAACCCGAAATGGTGAAGAACGGCACGTTGGCTTCGCCCGCGACCGCACGCGCGATCAGGGTCTTGCCGGTGCCGGGAGGGCCGACCAGCAGCACGCCGCGCGGAATGCGGCCGCCGAGGCGCTGGAATTTGCCGGGGTCGCGCAGGAATTCGACGATCTCCTGCAGGTCCTGCTTGGCCTCGTCGACGCCCGCGACGTCCTCGAAGGTGACGCGGCCATGCGCTTCAGTCAGCATTTTTGCGCGCGACTTGCCGAAGCCCATCGCCTTGCCGGCGCCGCCCTGCATCTGCCGCGACAGGAAGATCCACACGCCGATCAGCGCGATGAAGGGCAGCCAGGAGACCAGCAGCGAGACGAACCACGGCACGTTGTCGCCGGGCGGCTTCGCGGTGATCTGCACCTTGCTGTCATAGAGGCGCTTCACGAGCGTCGGATCGCTCGGCGCATAGGTCTGGAAGCTCGAGCCGTTGGTGAAGGTGCCGTGAATGTCCGGCCCCTGGATCACGACGTCGCGCACATTGCCGCGATCAACCTCGCTCAAGAGCTGGGAGAAGGCGATGTCCTGCGAGGAGGCGCGCTGACCCGGATTCTGGAAGAGCGTGAACAACGCCAACAGCAGCAGGACAATGATGACCCAGAGGGCGAAATTGCGCAGATTGGCGTTCATCGATCTTCCTTCGTGGTCGCGCGGATCGCGGCCTGATCCTCGGGCAGTTACTTTAAGCCGTACGAGGAAATCCCAAGGAATCCTCTCGGTTAGACGCATTACAATTTAGGTGCCGCCCCGGTCGCTGCCAAGGGAACGAGATGGGACTATTTATCCCATCTTAGAGCGATTCCCGCTGAAATAATGGCGCCCGGACAGGGGTTTTTCCCGCCTGGTTAAGGTGACCTGACGTCGCGCCGCCGAAACGGCTGGTGTCATGGTCCGCGGCTTAGCTCCCCTTGCGCCGCCGCGCCGGCGCCGGCGCGATGTGGATACGCCCCCCGGCAAGGCTGATCAAGGCTCCCGCAAGGGTCTGCTTCACCACCGGCCGGCCATTTGCAGCCGTACTTCCCGCCGCCATGGCCTGATCGAGCACGGCCAGGAGAGATTCGACCTTGCCGAGTTCCGCTGGTCCCTCATGCCCGAACGCGTTGATGGCCCGCAGCAGGATCCGCAGCCGGACCTCCTCCGGCAGGGCGGCAAACACGGGGGCCTCGAAGCTTCGAACGCCGGCCTGCGGCGCATCGCCGCGATCCCGCAAACGGAGGAAGCGCTCGGCTCCATCGGTCAGCACCTCGACGGCCGCATTGGCGCGCGCCAGCCTTGCCGCGAGCCGAGCCAGGCTGCGGGCATCACCGCCCTCCCCCGCGAGCTGCGGCAGCAGCGCACGCAGCCGCGGCCGGGTGAAGGCAGCGTCGTGGTTGGTGGGATCGTCGGCAAAGCCGATCTTCGCCCGCTTCAAGGTCGCGATCAGCTGCGACTTCGGAACGTCGAGCAGTGGACGCGCAAGGATGACGCCGTCGCGCTCGGTGAGACGGGCCATCGCCGACAGCCCGGCTAATCCGCTGCCGCGGAGAAGACGCATCAACAGGGTCTCGGCCTGGTCGTCTCGGGTGTGGGCGGTCAGCACGTGGCTCGCGCCGGCGACACGTGCGGCCTGCACCAGCAGGCGGTAGCGGGCTTCGCGCGCGGCGGCCGGCAGTCCCGTTTTCGGCTTGGCGCCGCGCCAGCGCACGGTCCGGTGCGGCAAGCCAAGCCCGGTCGCGAGATGCTTGACCTCGCGCGCCTCGCGCGCCGCCTCCGGCCGCAAGCCGTGGTCGATGGTGACGACGGTGAGACGCGGGCCGTGTGCGAGGCTGCGATGCCAGCGCGCCGCAAGCCACATCAGCGCCACCGAGTCGGGCCCGCCGGAGACCGCGAGCAACAGTCCCCGCGCGCCTTTCAGGCCTGCGAAGAGGCGCTTGGCCTCACGCGCCGAGATCGGTGAATTGTCGTCGTCTGACATGACGCTGCAATCGTCCGCGGATGGACCGAATGTTTAGCGCAGCGCCATCAATCTTGTCAGGATCAATCGCCGCGGGTCAGCACTTCACCCGCTTCTGCTCGCGGTCGACCGCGGCTTTGACGCCGGCCGAAGCGCGCGGATATTTGCGGCCGACTTCGCCGAAGGCGGCGCATGCGGCCTCCTTCTCCTTCAGCGCCGCCAGCGACTGGCCGAGCCGCAGCAGGGCGTCCGGCGCCTTGGCGGATTTGTCGTATTTGGTGGTGACGGCGAGGAAGGCTTCCGCGGAGTCGCGATATTGCTGGCGCTGGAAATAGCTCTCGCCGAGCCAGTATTGGGCGTCGCCGAGCAGCGGGTCGCTCGGATATTTCTGCGAGAAATTCTTCATGGTCTGCTCGGCCAGCGCATAGTCCTTGCGCTGCATGTAGCCGATGCCGAGATCGAATTCGTCGCGCGGCGTTGCCGAGGGCGGCAGGGTCGTCAGCGCCGGGGCGCCTGCCGGCGCGGGAGAGCCGGATGGGGCCGGCGGATAGCCGGGCTGCGCAGCCTGGGGCGCGGCCGCCTGCGGATAGCGGGGGCCGCTATTGGCGAGATCGAGCGGTTCGCCGGCGCCACGGCCGCCGGGCGCGCCGCTCGGGGCACCGGCGGGCATCGGTTGCTGCCCGCCGCCGAGCGCGCGTGGCGCACCCGGCGCATTCGGGCTCTGGTTCGGGTCGAAGGCATCGCCGCGGCGGCGCGTGCCCGGCGCGCCGGGCGCAGGCTGCTCCTGAACGATCGGCGCCGGAGAGGCGATCTGCGGCTGCTCGTAATTCGGCTGGGCCGCTTGCTGGTGCGGCGGCTGGCGATAGGCCGGCGCGGCTTGCGCGGGCGGCATGGCCGCGACATTGGGCTGGACCGGCGCCTGGCCGGGTGCAGCTTGCGCGCCGCCCTCGAGCGCTCGCAGCCGCTCTTCGAGCTGGCGGTTGCGATATTGCAGCTCTTCGTTCTGGCCGGTGAGCTGGCGCAGCTGATTCTCCAGCCGCTCGATCCGCATCTCGGGATCTGCATCGTCCGATTGTGCGAGGGCGGGCGAGCACAAAGAGAGCAGCGCGGCGATCGCCACGGTGCCGGTGAAAACCTTAAATCTGGATGACATCTTGCCCTGACGACGAAAGCGAAATGGCCTGCGACCGAACATTCGACGCGCCACACATTGAAGGGGAGTACGCCAAAACTGTGACTGTAACAAACGGGTTTCCGTCACAGATCGCTGAAACGAAACCGGCGCCCGAGAGGGCGCCGGCATAATCGGTTTCTGAAGATGAACGGCGCCTGACCGATCGTCAGGAGCTCGCGTTCAGCACGGTGACGGCGCGGCGGTTCTGCGACCAGCAGGAGATGTCGTTGCAAACGGCCACCGGCCGCTCCTTGCCGTACGAGATCGTTCGCATGCGGTTCGGATCGATGCCGCGCGAGGCGAGGAACGAACGGACCGACTGGGCACGGCGGGCGCCGAGCGCGATATTGTATTCGCGGGTGCCGCGTTCGTCGGCATGACCTTCGACGGTGAAGCTGTAGCGCGGATAGCTCTGGAGCCACTGCGCCTGCTTCTCCAGGGTCACGATCGCCTGCGGGGTCAGATCGGTCTGGTCGCTTTCGAAGAACACGCGGTCGCCGACATTGACGACGAAGTCTTGCTGGCTGCCCGGCGTCGCCGCGTTGGCCATCGCATCCGTGGCAGCGTTCTTGTTGGCACAGGCCCCCATCGACAGCGCGACGGCAAGCACCGCGGCCAGCTTCAATCCCTGGAGGATGCGCATAGGATGTTTCATTCCGGAGCCTCCACGCTCACGTTTCGTCCACTGCTGTCCGGTCTACAGGGGGTTGGTTAAGCGAACGTTCCGTCAACCTTGATGGAACCTTGCCACAGCCGGTCAAATGCCCCCAACCAGCGAAAAGCAACCGTCATGGTTAATGGGTTGTAAATGTGGCGCGATGGTGAAGGCAAGCCGCGCCGACCGGCAAAAACCGCGGGCTTTGCTGGAATTTTAGGCTCGTCGTGTGGAGACCCTAGCGCCTAGCGGGCAGAACCCGTTGCCGAGGCGGCTACGTCCGGGGTCCGCTGCGTCGCCAGCGACACCGGGCGCGGGGCCGCCTGGCGCGGGCCGCTGCGTTGAAACAACATGCGCCGCTCAAAAGCGCTGGAGCGCATGATCGGAAAGCGCGTCAGGACCTTTTCCCGCTGGTTGCGGAAATCGGACGCCATCAGCACGGCCTTCTTGGTGGGCCAGCCCGGAAACCCGCGCGGCTCCGGTGAAATGGTCTCGTGCAGGAAGATGCGACGATAGAACGCCTGATGATCGGTCCGGATCATGGCCAGCCCGGTGTCGGCGTTGAAATGATCGCAAGCCACAAAAGCCAGCCGCACCGTCAGATAGGGTAGCTCCGGAAAACGCTGGTGCTTTTCGGGATCGGCAACAAACCGGCACGGATCGATGAGGACTTCGCCGCGGTCGAGCCGGGGATGCAGGACGTCGCCAAACACTTCGGTCGTGTAGGACATTCGCCAGTCGGACGTCAGGACGTGAATGCGAACGGAGCTGCAGAGCTCTCCATCGACATAGACCCCGAAATTCCAGGTGTTGGGCGCATCGTCGAAGCGATCGGTCACGCGCCGCGACTCCGACGGCTCGATCAGTCCGGCGTGCAGATAGGCCCGGTACCGCATCAGATAGAGGTTGTCGCGGTCCTCAGGAGTTTCGATCAGGCGGTAATCGATGCGGTCAAACAGAGCGGCTCCCCGCGGAAGGAGCACCGTTTGCGGTTCAGCCCCAGACGTCATCCAGTACCCCTACACTCCAAAGCAACTTCTGCGAGTGTGACGAGATTAATGGTTCATTAACGGAATTGCAAAGGCTTAGAAACGTTAGGGTTAACCTTGCGGCCCGCAAAAACACGGGGCGCGAACGAGAGCCGAGGGCGTTGAAGAAGTGGGGCAGCGAAAGATCAGGCGATCGATCGCGAGGACACCATGACGATCTGGTCCTCAGCCCCGCGACGGCCATGCGAGGCATTGAGCAATTGGCGAATCCGGACTGCCGGCACCGGCCGGCTGAACAGATAGCCCTGCCCTTCGGTCACGGTGCCGTCGGCGCTGATCAGCTCGAGCTGATCATTGGTCTCGATGCCCTCGACCACGACGGCCATGCCGAGATCGGCCGACAGCCGCGCCACCCCGCGCAGCAGCGTCAGCGGCCGGTCGGCATCGATGCCTTCGAGGAAGGAGCGGTCGATCTTCACCTTCTGCATCGGGAAATTGTGCAGGTAGCTGAGGCTCGAATAGCCGGTACCGAAATCATCCAGCGAAATGCCCACGCCGATCGCATGCAATTGCGACAGGATGTCGTGCGTGAGCTGGGTGTTGCGCAACAGCGAGGATTCGGTGATCTCGATCTCCAGCCGATGCGCCGGCAGCCCCGAAACCTCGAGCGCGTAGCGGATTTCGCTCAAGACGTCGCGCTGGTGGAATTGCTGCGGCGAGAAGTTGACGGCGACGCTGACGCCCTCCGGCCATTTCATGCATTCCATGCAGGCGCGGCGCAGGATCCAGCGGCCGAGATCGACGATCAGCCCCATGTCCTCGGCGACCGGGATGATGTCGACCGGCGAGACCGTGCCGCGCACCGGATGATTCCAGCGCAGCAGCGCCTCGCACGTCGTGATCTTGCCGGACTTCAGATTGACCAGCGGCTGGTAGAACAGCTCGAACTCCTCATTGGCGAGCGCCTTGCGCAGATCGAGCTCGAGGATGCGGCGCGCCTCGACGGTCGCCGCCATCTCGTCGCGGAAGAAGCAGAATGTGCCGCGACCGTCGGCCTTGGCCCGGTACAGCGCCATATCGGCGTTCTTGAGCAGCGTGTCCGCGCTGACGCCCTCCGGCGCGGTCAACGCGATGCCGACGCTGGCGCCGATCTCGACCAGATGATTGTCGATGCGGTAGCGCTCGCTCAGCCGCTCGACGATCCGGCGCGCCAGCGCAGCGGCGTCCTCGGGCGAGGAGATGTTCTCCTGGAACACGACGAATTCGTCACCGCCGAAGCGGGCGACGAAATCCTCGGGGCGCAGCATCTCGCGCAGACGGTTGGCGACCGCGCACAGCAGCTGGTCGCCGCAGGGATGGCCGAGCGTGTCGTTGACCTGCTTGAACTGGTCGAGGTCGACGAACAGCAGCGCGGACAGGCGCTCGGCGTCGTGCGAGATCGCCAGCAGCCTTTCGATCTCGTCGCGGAAATGAACGCGGTTGGGAAGCGCGGTGAGGTCGTCGTAGCGCGCCAGATGCGTAATCTTGGCCTCGGCGCTGCGACGGTCGGTAATGTCCTCGACCAGCACCACCGCGCCACCGTCAGCCATCGGCTGGACAGTCCAGGACAACGACCTGTTTCGCTGCGTATCGGGATCGGCGGTGATGATCTCCTTGGCTTGCGAACTCTCGATGTCCGTGACGATCCGCTCGCCGCTCCCAGCCGAGATGGACCCGGCGCTGACGCACGCCGCGACGATGTCACGCGCGTTGACGCCGCGTTGCGCCAGACCTTCCGGCAGATTCATCATTGCGCCGAAGCGGTGGTTCATGACCGCCAGCTGTCCGTCGACGCGGAACATGCAGAGGCCGTGCGGCATGTTGTTCAGCGCCGTATCGAACTGGCCGGCGAGCGCGGCTTCACGCTCCCGTGCCACGACCGCTCCCATGAAGATTCGGTGCAGATTCACCGAGAGCTGCATGATCGCCATCAGGAACGCGGCGCTGACCAGCGCCATCGCGATGTAGTAGGGCGTTCCACGCAGTGCCAAGGCAAGCACGGCCGGACCGAAAATCAGCACGGCCTGGAGGTGGAAGATCGCAGGCCGGCCATATGCCCTGCCCGCGCCGCCCGCCGCGATTCCGGTGGTGACCGATAAGGCGATCATGTGGGCCACAGCGTCGTCGGTGGCCAGCAGGGCGGTGGCGCACCAGATGCCGATCGCAGCCGCCTGGATCTTTGCCCCGATCTGATAGCGCTTCTGCCAGCGTGCTGCCGCCTCGATGGTCATGACCGACTGACGTGCCTGATAGAGGCGCAGGTCGATCGCCCGCGCAGTCCCCGCCAGGACAAGAAGTGCGACGCACGCCCAGATCAGCGGCTCGCCCGTCCTCAGCGCGGTCAGGGCCGCACCGATCGACACGAAAATGAGTCCTGCCAGCAGCGGACCAGGCGCTTCGAACAGCGAATCGATTTGCGCCGCCGAAGTTTTCGGCGGCCGCTGTTCCGGCTCTCCGCTCTGACTTGCAAACTGCATCTGGTGTTTACGCGCGTCCTGTCTGGAGCGCAGTTTTACCGATCCGGTATGAAGTCTTTCTGAGGGAATATCGTTAAAGTCGAGTTGTTTTGAACGAGCAACAGTCGAAATAGATCAATAGAAACAAACCCATGGGAAAAGTTTGCCGAGTGCAACCTTAAAGAACAATTATCGCGGGGAAACATCGCGCCAAGTTTTCGAAAAAGGCGCGCGGTCAAATCATTGCGCATCGAGGACGGGCGGCTAGCCCGATGTCGAGGACAATAGCGGCGACCATGCGGGGTCGGAGGCGAAGCCCGGCGTCGGCACCTTCAGCTCGTTGCGGCCCGAGATGTCGACCGAGAACAGCGACGGCCCGCCGCTGCCGCCCGGATCGCGGAAGAACATCAACACGCGGCCGTTCGGCGAGAAGGTCGGGCCTTCGTTGTGGTAGCCGGAAGTCAGAAGCCGTTCGCCGGAGCCGTCCGGCTTCATCACGCCGATCGAGAACTGCCCGCCACCTTGCCTGGTGAAGGCGATGTAATCGCCGCGCGGCGACCACACCGGCGTCGAATAGGTGGCGTTGTTGTCGTCCTTGGAGAAGGAGATGCGCTGCGCCGCTCCGCCGCCCGCGGCCATGACATAGATCTGCGATCTGCCGCCGCGATCGGACTCGAAGCAGATGCGGGCGCCGTCCGGGGAGTAGGAAGGAGAGGTGTCGATCGCGGGCGTGTCTGTGAGGCGCGTGGTCGAGCGCGAGCGCAGATCCATCACGAACAGGTTGGAATTGCCGCCCTGCTGCAGGCTCATGATGACGCGCTGGCCGTCCGGCGAGAACCTCGGGGCAAAGGTCATGCCCGGGAAGTTGCCGACGATCTCGCGCTGGCCGGTCTCGATGTTGAACAGGTAGACCTTCGGATCGCCCTGCCCGAACTCCATGTAGGTGATCTCTTGCGAGTTCGGCGAGAAGCGCGGCGTCAGCACGAGGTCGGAGCCGCGGGTCAGATAGCGCACATTGGCGCCGTCCTGGTCCATCATCGCGAGCCGCTTGACGCGGCGCTCCTTCGGCCCGGTCTCGTCGACGAACACGACGCGGCTGTCGAAATAGCCCTTCTCGCCGGTCAGCTTCTCATAGATCTGGTCGGAGATGATGTGGGCGATGCGGCGCCAATATTCCGGCGAGGTGAAATATTGCTGGCCGGCGAGCTGCTGGCCGGTGACCACATCCCACAAGCGGAATTCGGCCTTGAGGCGCCCGTCCGGCTGCCGCGTCATGCGGCCGGTGACGAGGGCCTGCGCGTTGAGGGTTTTCCAGTTCTCGAATTGCGGCGCGACGTCGATGTTGCTGATGCGCTCGATGAAGGCAGCCTGGTCGACCGGCGCGAACAGGCCCGAGCGCTTCAGATTGTTGGTGATGACCTGAGTGACGCCGTTGCCAACGTCGCCGTCGGCCGGCGAGCCGGGCACGAAATTGGTGATCGCAATCGGGATCGGCCGAAACTCCGTGGGATCGATACGGAGCCGTCCCTGCGGCTGCTGGGCGAAGGCCTGCCCGCCTCCGAGCATCGCGAGCGTCGATCCGGTCAGGGTCATGAAGCGGCGGCGGTTCATCGATCGAACGTCATTCATCGCAAAATTCTTTTGTTCGGATGTCACAACATGTCTTTCAGGCCGAAAGTCATCGGAATGAGCTTCCAGCTCTCGTATTGCTGCTTCGGCATGAACGAATAGACCTGACACTGCACGATGGCGCGTCTGGCACTCTCCGCCACCGCCTGTGCGATCGACCGCGACGGCCCCCTCACCGCGACGACGATCGGCTCGGACGCGAGCGATCCGTCGATCTTCATGGGAATGTCGATGTCGGCTTCGTATTGATCCGCATCCTGCCCGTTATAGGTCGGCGTGAAGCAGCGCTTCACCGCCCCTTGGAACGCCCCCCGCCAGGTCGCAATGTTGTTGGCGGCCGTTCCGCTCGTCGATCCCAGCGAGGCCGACGCATTCAGCGTCGAGCCGGCGAGTTCGTGCCGGGTCGCCGCGCGCTTGTCGAGATCGCGCTGGATCTGCGCGGGATCGAAGCTGCGCTCCTTGGGCTTCGGCACCTGCTGCGGCTGCACCGCTGCGACCTTCTGCTCCGGCGGCTTGGGCGGCGGCTTCTTGGTTTCGAGCTTTTTCTGGAGCTCGGCGATCGGATCTTCCTTGGCCGGGTCAGGCTTTTTTTCCGGCGGCTTCGGTTCTTCTTTGGGCTTCGCCTCGGCGACGGGCTTCGGCGGCTCGGGCTTCTTCTCGACCGGCTTCTCGACGGGTTTTGGCGGCGGTTCGGGCGTCGAGTTGGTCTTGATCAGCTCTTTCTTCTCGGTGACCTTGCCGACGGCGTCTTCCTCGGGCTTGGCTTCCGCGATCTTCTCGACCTTCGGCTTCGGCTCTTTCTTGTCGCCGGTCTTCTGCCCCGACATCATCTGCGCGAGCTGGTCGGTGGAGATGATGTCGATCGGCAGCGACTCTTCGGCCGGAACGAAAGCCCTGCTGCTAAAGGTGACGAGCCCCCATCCCAGCACGAGGACGTGGAGGGCAATCGACGCAACGAGTGTCTTGTCGACCTTCACCTTCACGGTCTACCCCTGATCCGCTTCCGTGACGAGCGCCAGCTTCTTGAAGCCTGCGCCGGACAACTGGCCCATGACCTTGGCCACCGTTCCGTAATCCGCCTTCTTGTCGGCACGCAGATAGATGCGCTCCTCGAGCCCGCCGCGCGCGTCCGTGATCGCCTTCAGCTTGGGGATCAGTTCGTTGATCGCGATCTCGGCGTCGTTGATGAACACCTTGCCCTTGATGTCGACCGACATCTGGATCGGCTTCTGGTCGTTGTTTTCGAGGCTCTTGGCCTGGGTCTGCGGCAGGTCGAGCGGCACGCCGACCGTCAGCATTGGCGCCGACACCATGAAGATGATGAGCAGCACCAGCATCACGTCCACCATCGGCGTGACGTTGATTTCGGCCACGACCGGCCTACGCCGGCCACGGCGCCCACCGCCTCCGGACGAACTCGCGACGTTCATGCCCATGGTCTGGTGCCCAAATTGCCCTTCACACTATACATGCCGTCCGTCAGCCCCGCTCGTCGATCTGGCGCGACAGGATGGCTGAAAATTCATCGGCGAAGCCTTCGAGGCGCTGGGCCTGCCGGTTCACCTCGGAGGTGAACTTATTGTAGAAAATAGTGGCAGGAATGGCGGCGATAAGGCCGACGGCGGTCGCAAACAGCGCCTCCGCGATACCAGGGGCCACCACCGCCAGAGAGGTATTTTTCGACGCCGCGATCGACTGGAAGCTCGACATGATGCCCCAGACGGTGCCGAACAGGCCGACGAAGGGGCCTGCGGAGCCGACGGTGGCGAGCACCAGTAGCCTGCGTTCCAGCCGCTCGACCTCGCGGGCGATCGAGACATTCATGACCTTGTCGATGCGCATCTGAAGGCCTGCGACCGAGCGGGCCTGGCTCTCGAACGAACGCTTCCACTCTCGCATCGCCGCGACGAAGCAGGCCGCCATGGAATGCGTCGGCTTGGCCGAGAGCGTGCGATAGAGGTCTTCAATTGACTCGCCGGACCAGAAAGCCTGCTCGAAACGGTCCATCGAGCGGCGGGTGCGGGCAAACAGGAAGATCTTGTCGATGGCGATCGCCCAGACCCAGACCGAGCAGGCGAGAAGCCCCAGCATCACCGCTTTCACGATCCAGTGAGCCTGCCAGAACAGCGCGATCAGCGACACGTCCGCGGAAGCGGCAACCGGAAGGGCTGACTGAGCCACGTCGGCCGGATTCATAAGCAGTATCCTCTCAAGGCGATCGTTACCTGATGTCCCGATCTAATGTCCCGGCCAGCAAATGGCCGCCGGTTCCCCAATAGCCGCGCTAGAACCGGCGCGGCCGGCAAGCCCGCTCAAAGCCTTGTCTTTCTGGGGTGCAGGGCTCTTCCAAAGCCAGCCGCCTGCATTCCCTGCCAAGATGTCAAAACTATGGGCCCGCCCCCAAGGCTCAGACTTCCGGCTTTGGGCGCGATTGTCCGCAATTACCAGAGCCCGGCGATGGTTAATGCTGGGTTACCGCGGGCGGATTTGGCTGCCGGAAAGCGAGCGGGCGCAGGCGGTTGGCAAGCTGCCGGCCCCGGCTGTTGCTGACATCACGTTGGAGGAACCAGCCCTCGCCCGAAAAATTGTCTGGAAAATCACTTCTCGCGAGGTTTTGCCATGAGCGTCAACCCCAAGACGACCGCCGCCATCGGCGATCATCCGCTCCACCCCATGATCATCCCGTTCCCCGTCGCCTTCCTGGTCGGCGCGCCCATCGCCGATCTCGCCTTCATCGGAACCGGCGACGGCTTCTGGGCCAGAGCTGCCATGTGGCTGATCGGCGCCGGCATCGTCATGGCGCTCGTTGCTGCCGTGGCAGGATTCACCGACTTCTTCAGCGACGCCCGTATCCGCAGCCTCAACGATGCCTGGTATCACATGATCGGCAATCTCGTGGCGGTGGTGCTGGCTGCGATCAATTTCTACCTCCGCTACGCGCAAGGCGCGGAGGCTGCGGTCAAACCGTGGGGCGTGGTGCTCTCGCTGATTGTGGTCGGCATCCTCCTGTTCACGGGATGGAAAGGCTGGGAAATGGTCTACCGGCATCATGTCGCGGTGCTGGACGCGCCGGGCCAGACCAGTTCGGAACCGGTCACCCCGCATCATGGTGGCGAGAGCCGCCGCCGCGCCGCCTGAACGAGGAGTACGTCGCTTGATGACGTGAGGGCGAGTCAGGCCGCCGAGGCGGGTTCGGGGCAATTGGTCAGCCGCGCCGGATTGCCGATTGCGGTGCAGCCCGGGGGCACGTCGCTCGTCACGACGGTGTCGGCGCCGATCTTCGCACAAGCGCCGATCCTGACGTTGCCGAGAATTGTGGCGCCGGAGCCGATGAAGACGCCGCGACCGATGCGAGGCGAGCGCGCCGGCAGTTCCGTGCCACGACCGATGCTGACGTTCTGAAGGATGGTGGCGTCGTCGCCGATCGCCACATCTGCACCGATCACGATGCCGGTGGCGTGGTCGAGATACACCGATGATCCCAAGCTCGCCGCCGGATGAATGCTGACCTGCAGGACGTTGGAGGCCTCGTTCTGAAACAGCAGCGCCGCGTCGCGATAGTCGTGATGCCAGAGCCAGTTCGAGACGCGCCATGCCTGCAAGGCGACGTAGCCCTTGAAATGCAGCAGCGGCGCCAACAGTCCGGTGATGGCGGCATCGCGGAGAACAATGGCTTGTAAGTCGCAGCCGGCCACCTCGATCAGATCCGGCTGGCCATGGAAGGCGTCGCGGGAAAACGTCGTGAAGCGCTCGCGTTCGGCCGCGCTGTCGCCAAGCCGGCGTCCGATCAGATCGGACAGTGCGGCGGTAAAATCGTCATGGACGAGGATGAGTCCGACAAGAGCCTTGCCGAATATGGGGTCGGCTGCCGCTGCGCGCTGCGCCTCGTCGCGGATCTCCTGCCAGAGGGCCTCGCTCGCCGTCATCGCCGCTTCCGCCATCGTTGCTGCCTGCGGTATTTTGACGCTTCCTTTTCACTGTCGGATATAAACCGTCGGCAGCCCGCGCGCCACGCACCCCGTGACGCTACGAGCTTGCATGCCAAGCGGCCTGGATCATATATAGGCCGTCGAGTTCGCGGTCGAAGCTATGGCCTCAGGTTGACTTTGCCGCGTGCGGCCGCCTTGGGCCAGGGTTGTCCAAGCACCTCGTTCAAGACCCCGCGGTGGTCCGCCATCGCCGGGTTTTTCGTACACAGCGGCCCTCAATGCTGCCGAAGCGAAACTCGAATCTCTGTCATCCAAGGTCACGCCAATACATGTCGCCCAACGCCCCCGCCGACGACCAACACGACGACATCATGTATCCCTCCGCCCTGCCGTTCCTGCTGGTTCATCTCGGCTGCGTTGCCGCCATCTGGACCGGCATTACCTGGCAGGCCGTCGCGATCTGCGCCTCGCTGTATGTCGTGCGCATGTTTGCGATCGGAGCGGGCTACCACCGCTATTTCTCCCATCGGGCTTTTGCGACCGGCCGGGTGTTTCAGTTCATCCTGGCCTGGCTTGCGCAAAGCACCGCGCAAAAAAGCGTTTTGTGGTGGGCGGCCAAGCATCGACATCATCATCTGCATTCCGATACCGAGGACGACGTGCATTCGCCGCGTCACCGAGGCTTCCTCTATAGCCATCTCGGCTGGATTTTTTACTGGGAGCACGATGGCACCGACCTCGTGAAGGTCGGCGATTTCGCCGCCTATCCGGAGCTGATGTGGCTGCATCGCCTGGAACTCCTGCCGGCCGTGACGCTGGCTGCGCTCTGCTTCCTGGTTGGCGGATGGTCCGGTCTCGTCGTCGGCTTCCTGTGGAGCACCGTGCTGGTCTATCACGCGACCTTCTGTATCAATTCCCTCGCCCACGTGCATGGACGCAAGCGGTACGTGACCGGCGATGATTCCCGCAACAATTGGCTGCTGGCCTTATTCACCCTCGGTGAGGGCTGGCACAACAATCATCACGCCTACCAGAGCAGCGTGCGGCAGGGTTTTCGCTGGTGGGAGATCGACATCACCTATTACATCCTGAAGGTGCTGTCCTGGTTCGGCATCGTCTGGAACATGAAGTCGCCGCCCGAGCAGGTGCTGCGCAACGAGCAGCCGCTCGGCGCACGCGTCATCAACCGGGCGGCCCGCGAGCTTGCCGGACGGTTCGATGCGCAGACCCTGGCGCACGCGATCTCGTCGGCGCTACGCCGAGCCGATTTGGCCCAGTTGCAACTGCCGACGCTGCACGACATCCTCAGTCGCGCGCATGAAGGCGTCGATGCACTGACCCATCTGCATTTGCCGAAGATTCCCACCCGCGAGGAGTTTCTCACCGAGGCCAAGGCGATGTTCGCGCGAACGCGATCACTCAACGAGATCGTGGACTACGCCTACGAACACTTCCTGGAGTCGGTTCGCGCGCAGCTCGCCACGGCGCGCTGACCAAGTCTCTCCAGGCCAAGACTTTCCAGGCCAGGACATTTCCAGACGGTCGCGGCGGCCTGCCGCGCATTCCCAAAAACAAACCGCCCGCCTGCGGGTTGCGCAGGCGGGCGGCTTGGGGCCATCAGGACTTTGGGGGCATGCGCCTGACGGCTTTGAGAAGCGTCAGTCTCGAGATCAACCTTGAGATCAACCCTGCTGCTGGTCGGTCGGCGGCGGGGTCGGGCGCGTCTTGTGTTGCGCCATGAACTGGTCGAACTCTTCCTTGTCCTTGGCGTGACGCAGACGGTCGAGGAAGTTCTTGAACTCGACCTGCTCTTCCTCGAGCCGCTGCAATGTCTCGGTGCGGTACTCGTCAAAGGCGCGGTTGCCGCTCGAGGGCGGGCCGAAGCCAAAGCCGAAACCGTGGCGCTCCATGCGGCCGCGCATACGGTCCATCTTGTACTGCATCCGCTCCATCTTGTTCTGCCAGCGATCCTGGTTGCTCCAGCACGACATTCTTCTGCTCCCGAGTGTGAAAAAGAGAAGGGCAAGTCCGATCGGCCACCAGATGATGAAGCCGAGGATGGTCACGGCGATCCAGCCGGGATGCCAAGGCGTGTTGAGCATGTGGGGGCGCTCGTAGTGTTGGTCCGAAGGGCCGCGCCATCGATTGACATCAGCGGTGTAGGCCATTTCCCTCTCCATGACGGCATCAGCGCCGTTGTGAATGTAAATAACATTTACATAGGTAGATCATCCCGCGATTTTGTCAAGCCGACCGCCTGACAGGGCGAGGCAATTATTTGGGTAACTTTATTTCGGCTTGCCCCAGGGACCACCGGGCGGCACGCCGGAACCGGAGGATGCCTCCGGTGGCACCGGCGGCGGCTCGGCGCTTTTCGCCGGAGGACGGCGATCGGTCGGGAAGCCGAGACCGCGGAGATAAATCAGCACCTCGGCTTCGAGCAGCTCGTCCGGCGACATCGGCAGCTTTCGACGCGCGGCATCGCCGCGGGAGAACAGCGAGGCCACGCCATGCGCCATCGACCAGATGTGCAGCGCCATCATCATCGCCGGAGGCCGCGGCGTGCCCGGCGGCGCCAGCGCGGCAAGCCGCTCCGCCGCGGCACGAATGACGTTGAAAGCACGCTCGCTAGCGGCCTGTAGCGCCGGATTGACATCCACCGGCACGCCCGATTCGAACATCGCGTTGTAGAACGCGGGCTCCTCGCGGGCGAAGGCGAGATAGGCCCTGCCGACACGCTCGAACGCCGTGACGGTGTCGGGCCGTCCGTCGTCCCAGGCCGCGGTCAGGCGCGATTCGAACTGCTCGAAACCGCGCTGCGCGATCGAGGACAGCAGTTCGTCACGGTCGCGAAAATGCCGGTACGGTGCCGCCGCACTGACGCCGGCCATGCGCGCGGCATCGGCAAAGGTGAAGCCGGCCGCGCCCTTCTCGGCGATCAATCCAAGGGCGGCCTGCAGCAGGGCTTCCTTCAGATTGCCGTGGTGATAGCCGCGCTCGGCGCGGCGCGTCTCCTTGCGCCAGCTCATGTGAACGACCTTTACATGAGCTGGGCAGGAAGGTCACTAGCGGCGACGGGTTGATCAGCCCGTATTCTCCCCGGTCCGGGGCAGCGGCCGAAGCCCTAGCCGCCAGGGATCGGCAGCACCGGCATGATCTCGACGCGTTCGCCGGGGAAGATCGTGAAGTGCGGGTGGTTTTCGAACATCTTCGCCGCGGCTTCGTGCGAGGCCGCACGCACCACGGTGAAGGCGCCCATCTCGTTGGCGATGTCGGCGAGGCCCTTGCCGTCGACCTTCTTGGTCTTGCCGAGCGGCCCGCCCATGGCCTGGATCGCGCCTTGGTGCTTTTCGACCCAGCCCTTCCAGGCCGCCATGCCCTCCTGCTCCTTCGCCTTGCGCTCGGCCTCGGGCATCGCATCCCATGCGGCCCATTTGGAGCTGGTCTTGCTGCCGAGGAAAACGGCGAGATAGGTATCGGTGCTCATCGGTTCTCTCCTTTGCTGATGGATAGACAAAGCTGCGGCTATTTCTTGAGGTCGCCGAAACCGGCGGCGGCCTCCTGCACGTCAGGCGGAAAGTCGCTCATCTCCTGCACCTGACGGATCTCGATGATTTCGTTCGGTGCGGCCGGACACCGCCTGGCCCAGGCGATCGCCTCGGCACGCGATGCAACCTCGATCATCCAGTACCCGCCCAGGACCTCCTTGGCCTCGGCGAACGGGCCATCGGTCACGATGGGCTTGCCGGCCGCAAACGAGACGCGCGCGCCCATCGAGGGCGGGTGCAGGCCGTCGAGCGTGATCAGCACGCCGGCGTCGTTCAGCACCTCGTTGTAGCGCATCATCGCAGCGACCCGCTCGGGATCGAGCTGAACGTCGGGCGCTGCGGTCTCGTAGCCGAGCGGGATCATCAGCATCATGAATCGCATGGAGGTTCCTTGCTTGCTTAGTCGCCCTTACCCAAGACGAGCGAACCCTGACGGAACCGACAGCGTGGCGACAATTATTTAGCGCGCCTGCGGCAGGAAACGCCCGTCCTGCCGGGCAGCGCCGAAATAAACCTCGATGCGGCGAACCTTGCCGCCGGCGAAGGTGAAGAACTCGGTGTTGCGAAAGCTCCTGCCATCTGTCGCCAGGCAGAGATAGGTGACGAAGGCCTCGTCACCTTGGACGACAATCCGCTCGATGTCGTGCCGCGCAATCCAGCCGGTGTCCCTCCAGCAACGCTCGAAATAGGCCGCCTTGTCGAGGTCCTCGTCGAACGGGCTGGTGAAGCGGAAATCGTCCGCCAACGCGTCGGCGACCCGTTGCCGGTCGTTGTCGAGATATGCGGCGAAAAGGTCTCGAATCAGGCGCTCGTGATCGTTGGACATTCCGGGTCTCCCTGGCAATGATCCCCTGGAAGACGATCCATCGAGGACCGTCCCGACATCGTGGCTTCGAGTTAAGGCCTTCCTCGTCGGAACGAAAGCGAAGTAAAAGAGGCTCGCGCTCGCGCGATCTTTCATAAGGACCGATCAGCCAATGCCCCCTACCCCGCACCGCGTTGCCCTCGTCACCGGAGCCGCGCGTGGCATCGGGCTTGCGACCGCGAAGAAGTTTTTGACCGAGGGCTGGCGGGTTGCGTTGCTCGACATCGAGGGCGAGCTGCTCGGCCGCGCGGTCGCCGAGATCGGCCGGGACGAGGCCACGCTGGCGCTGACCTGCGACCTCTCGGACGCAGCCGCGGTTGCCGCCGCGATGATGTCGGTCGAAAGGCGGTTCGGCCGGCTCGACGCGCTCGTCAACAATGCCGGCATTGCCGTGTTCGCGCCGCTGATGGAGACGTCGGAGACCGATTGGCGGCGCGTGCTCGAGGTCAACCTCACCGGCCCGTTTCTCTGCACCAAGGCGGCGGTGCCGCTGATGCGCGACGGCAATGGCGGCGCCATCGTCAACATCACCTCGATCTCGGCGGTGCGCGCCTCGACGCTGCGCTCGGCCTACGGCACCAGCAAGGCGGGCCTCGCGCACCTCACCAAGCAGCTCGCGGTCGAGCTTGCGTCCTTCAACATCCGCGTCAACGCGGTCGCACCGGGACCGGTCGACACCGCGATGGCGAAGCAGGTGCACACCAGGGAGATCCGCGCCGACTACCACGACGCCATCCCGCTCAACCGCTACGGCCTGGAAGAGGAACTCGCCGAAGCGATCTACTTCCTGTGCTCGGAACGATCCAGCTACATCACCGGACAAATTTTGGCCGTCGATGGCGGCTTCGATGCGGCGGGCATCGGCCTGCCGACGCTGCGCGGCGAACGGCGGAACGGGTAGGCACGGCGTAGGTTGGCCTAGCGAAGCGTCACCCACCTCTTCTCGTCGGCCAATCCTACGGACTCGAATTCGCGGAGGCTTCATGCGACGCGTCACCTTCCTCAGGGCTTTGATGCTCGTATCCGCGCTGCTCGCCGCCACGCCTGCCTTGGCCGAAATCCGCATCATCCAGTCGCCCGGTGGACAGGTCGGGCCGTTCCTCGATTTGTTCGAGAAAGTGCGCGAGAGCGGCGAGCGCGTGGTGATCGACGGTCCCTGCCTGTCCGCCTGCACGCTGGTGCTGAGCATCGTGCCGGGCGAGCGGATATGCGTCACCAAGCGTGCCGTGCTTGGCTTTCATGCGGCGCGCTCGGTCGACCGGCGCGGACGCTTCTACGCCGAGCCGGAAGCATCCGATGCGGTGCTTGCGGCCTATCCCGGCCCGGTGCGCGACTGGATCAGCCGCCGCGGCGGCCTCTCGTCGCGGTTGCTTCTGTTGAAGGGACGCGACCTCGCCGCGATCTATCCGCGCTGCCGGTGACGATCAGCGGACGCAAGCGCCCGCCAAATCGCGCCGGTCACCTGCTTCGTGAGGCCTAATAAAAACTCTGGATCAGCTGGGTCAATTCCATGCTCGCGCAGATGAGCATACCCCAAAGTGCAAAGTTGATCTGCAGCGCCGCCGCCATCGGTCGCTCCCCTTCCAAGTCCGCCCGCCCCAGTTTTTAGAGTTTATGACGAAATAAATAACGATTCTGCCCCGGAGTTCACAGCCTAATATTGCGCCAGTTGTTGTGCGATGCGGTCCGCATCATTTCACGAAGCGGCCTCACTGCTCTCGCAATGTGGTGCGACACTAAAATTCATATTCGGCCGTGTCGGCCAGGCGTTTCCCTTAGGTTCCATTTGAGCGGTGCGACGCAAGCTTCGGCAAGCGAATTTGGCGCGTCGCATACAACACCCAAGGGTTCGGCATGATGCGACACGGCTTTGTCTTGCTCACGTTTTGCGCAACGCTCATGGGATGCGTGGTCGCGCCTGCTCAGGAACGCCGTCCGATCGCATGGGACGGCCTCGGTCAGGATCCGAACCGTCCCTACGTCATCAAGCGTCGCGTGGCGACCCAAGCTCCCGCGGCGAGTGATCCGAATCAGGAGCGAGAAAGAGTCCTCGGCACCTTGCGCCCGTACTCCGCGGCGTGGTGGGCAATCCATGACGAAATCGAAGCGGAGAATGACAAGCAGCTCGGGACAAAGCTCGTGATCTGCCCGCGCTGCGTTCCCTCCTCCCAACCACCGAGCAATGACGTGACCGGATCGATCCGCTGAGGCGGCATGCGGTCGATCGGCACATCACGCAACGTCTCATGCGCGCCCCTCTCCGCATCGTCAGGGAGAGGGGATCGCCGCTTGGCGCGTCAAGCGATCGCGGCTGTCACATTCCCTCGGCCGGGCAGTTCACCATCCAGGGAATGCCGAACTTGTCGACGCACATGCCAAAACCCTTGGCCCAGAAAGTCTTGCTGAAGGGCATGGTGACGGTGCCGCCGTCGGCCAGCGCGTTGAACTTGCGCTCGCCGTCCGCGGGATCCGCGACCGTGAGCGAGATCGAAAAGCCCTGCGGCTTGTGAAAATGCTCGCCTGGTGCGTCGGAGGCCATCAGGACGCTGCCGTCTGGCAGCGACATCCGCGCATGCATAATGATCTTCTCGCGGCCGGGCGTGGCGGGCACCTCCGGCGGCGCATCCGAGGCGCGCATCATCGCATCGATCTTGCCGCCCAAGACCTTGGCGTAGTAGTTGAACGCCGCTTCGCAGGTGTCCTGATAGAACAGATAGGGATTGAGCATCGTTTCTCTCCGTTTTGCTTTCATTCGGGGTGACGGCGCTACTTCTCGGTGAGCTTCTTCAGGCTGGCCAAGCCCGCCTCGAAATCCTTGCCGATCATGTTGTCCATGTTGATGAACACCTGCATGACCTTGGACAGGAACGGCGCCGGACCGGACATCGCCCACGTGACCAGTGTGGCATCGCCTTGCGGCACAAAGGTGAACTCGGCGGTGTTGTGGCCTTCGAAAGGCCGCTCGAAGTCGAGCTTGATCCGGAGTTTTGACGGCGCACTCGCCTCGAGGATCTCCATATGGCCGGCGCCGACATTGTTGTTCCCGTCCCAGGCATAGGTCGCGCCCTTGCCCGGCGCAGTTCCGCCGAAGCTGCGCTTCATCGCGGGGTCCCGGCCCTCGTAAGGTGACCAGGCGGTCCAGCGATGGAAGTCGGCGACCAGCGGATAGATCGCATCGGCGGGCGCCTTCACGGCGAGGCTGCGTTCGACGCGGAAGGTGCCGGATTTCGTCAATGCGAAGACGAGGACACCCGCGAGTCCGATAGCGAGCACGACGGCGATGATGGCAATGGCTTTCAGCATGAATGGCTCCCTGGATACGCTCCTAGGACGAAGGGAGGGGACCGGGCCCGACAAGGCGAAGCGAAAATTTTTGCGATGCCCGAAGCAGGCGCTCCCTACTTCACCTTGGCGCCTTCGACCTTCGCGCCCTGCCTGGCGCCGCCATTTGCGCCGTTCGGCTGGCTGTCGCGGATCAGGCGATCGAGATGCATGCGGATGTGAGCGGCTTCTGCGGACGTGTTGGCGAGGGCGATGGCGCGGTCGAAGGCGATGCGGGCTTCGTCGTTGCGGCCAAGCTGCATCAGGAAGGCGCCGCGCACGCCGTAGAAATGGAAGTAGTTGGCAAGCTTTGGCGCCAGCGGCTCGATCAGGTCGAGCGCGGCTTGCGGTCCGCGCACCTTGGAAACCGCGACCGCGCGGTTGAGCGTCACCACCGGCGAGGGCTGCACCACCTCCAGCGCGCCATAGAGCAGGTCGATCTGCGCCCAGTCGGTCTCCTCGGGCGTCGCCGCGCGGGCATGCAGCGCGGCGATCGCGGCCTGGATCTGGTAGGGCCCGCTGCGGCGATGGCGTATCGCCTTGTCGATCAGCGCGAGGCCTTCCGCGATCATGGTGCCGTTCCACAGCGAACGATCCTGGTCATCCAGCAGGATCAGCGAACCATCCGCGGCAAAGCGCGAGGCACTGCGCGCATGCTGCAACAAGATGAGCGCCGTGAGCCCCATGATCTCCGGCTCGCTCTGGAACAGCCGCAACAGCAGCCGCGCCAGCCGGATCGCTTCTTCGCACAGCGGCTTCCTGATTTCGGCGGTGTCGCCGCTCGCCGAATAGCCCTCGTTGAAGATCAAATAGATCATCGCGGCGACAACGGCGAGCCGCTCCGCGCGCTCGACCGCGCCCGGCGTTTCAAACGGCGTCCCGGCCTCCGCGACCTTGGCCTTGGCACGCGTGATGCGCTGCTCCATCGCCGCTTCCGACACCAGGAAGGCGCGCGCGATCTGCTTCACGGTCAGGCCGCAGACGATACGGAGCGCCAGCGCGATCTGCTGCGTCGCCGGCAGCCCTGGATGGCAGCAGATGAACATCAGCCGCAGAATGTCATCGCGGTAGTGCGAGCCGTCGAGCCGCTCCGCGAGCGCGCCCTCGGCGTCGTCGAGATCGGAGATCGCCTGGTCGTCCTCCGGCAGCGGCTGCTGCTTGCGGGTGCGGCGCACCTCGTCGATCGCAACGTTGCGGCCGACCATGATCAGCCAGGCCGCGGGGTCCCGCGGCGGCCCGTTCTGCGGCCATGTCTTCAGCGCGCGCAGGCAGGCGTTCTGGAATGCCTCCTCGGCGGTGTCGAGATCGCGGAAATAGCGCAGCAGCGCGCCGACCGCCTGGGGGCGCGCCGAGGTCAGCGCGGTCTCGATCCAGGCGGTATCGGCCTCGCTCACGTCAGATTTCCTCCGGGCCTGAACACGCCCACGGGCCGCACTTCATAGGCGCCGCCGGGATTGGCGGCGCCGAGGTCGCGCGCAACGTCGAGCGCCTCGTCGAGGTTTTTGCAATCGACGATATAGAAGCCGAGCAACTGCTCCTTGGTCTCCGCGTAGGGGCCGTCGAGCACCAGCGGCGGGTCCTCTTTACGCAACGTCGCGGCCGCGGTGGTCGGCAGCAACCGCGCCACCGGACCGAGCCGGCCTTGGCTCGTGAGCTTCTCTTGCACCACGGCGAGCTTCTTCATCACGGCTTCGTCCTGGTCCTTGCTCCAGGAGCCGACGAAGTCCTCGTCGTGATAGCAAAGGATCGCATAAAGCATGGGCAGTACCTTCCCTGACCTCTTGTTTTGAAGACGATCCAATATGCCTCGCCCCGACAGGGCTGCGGAAAAAATTTGCAAGAAAAATCCGGAAGATCGTGCCAAGGAGGGCCCTCAAAAACGGAACCTATAGAGGCACTCGAATGACCGTAGGCACACTGGCCGTCCTGATCAACAGCACGCAGCAAAACTGGCTGCCGGAGCGCTGGAAGGCCCGGTTCGACGCGGTCTGCGGCGGCCGCCGCGTCGTGCTGCTGCCCGATGCCGGGCTCGATCCGGCCGAGGTGCACTATGCCGCGGTGTGGAAGCCGGTGCCGGGCGACCTCGGCTCCTTCCCCAATCTGCGGGCGATCTTCAATCTCGGCGCCGGCGTCGATGCGCTGATGGCGGACAAGAGCCTGCCGAACGTGCCGCTGGTGCGTGTCGCCGTGCCCGATCTGACTGGCCGCATGACCGAATACGTCGTGCAGCACGTGCTGATGCACCACCGCCAGGAGCTTTATCTGCGCCAGTCGCAGCGCGAAAAGCGCTGGGAGCCGACCTATCAATGGCCGGCGAGCGCCGTCACGGTCGGTGTCATGGGACTGGGCACGCTCGGCGCCGACGCGGCCGATGTGCTGCGGCGGCTTGGTTTCCGCGTCGCCGGCTGGAGCCGCAGCCCGCGCACCATCGCGGGCGTCGAATGCTTCCATGGCGCCGGGCAGATCGATGCATTCCTGCGCACGACCGATATCCTCGTCAGCCTGTTGCCGCTGACGCCTGATACACACGGCATCCTCAACCGCGATGTCTTCACCAAGCTCAACCGCAAAAGCCCGCTCGGTGCGCCCGTGCTGATCAACGCCGGCCGCGGCGGCCTTCAGAACGAAGCCGACATCCTGGCCTGCCTCGACGACGGCACGCTGGGCGCCGCCTCGCTCGACGTCTTCGTGCAGGAGCCGCAGCCGGCGGACAGCCGGTTCTGGACCCATCCCAAGGTGCTGCTGACCCCGCACAACGCCGCCGACACCGACGCTGACGCGATCTCGGCCTATGTCGCCGAGCAGATCGCGCGGTTCGAGGCCGGTGGCGTGCTGGAGAACGTGGTGGACCGGGCGCGGGGGTATTGAGACCTCACGTGCCATCGAGCCCGTAAAATCACTGATCGTCGGCCGGTATCCCGTTCACCCTCTCTTAGCGAGAAGTTGATAGGCGTTGTTAATCAACGCTCAACGAACGAGTCGGACATGCGCTTCACGCTCGGCCTCAGGATGCGGATCACGGTTGCGCTGGCGGTGACGGCGGCGGCGACCGCCCTGTTCGCCGTGCTCGGGGCGATGTGGATCATTTCCGGCATCATCGACCGCGCCGATCAGCGCGAGCTGCGCAGCCATTACGACGCGCTCCAGTCGCGAATTGCCTAGGAATCCCAGCGTGCCGCCGCCATGAGCGCCGTCGTCGCCGCAATACCGGCGACGCAGGACGCGATGGCCAAACAGGATCGCAACGCTTTGATCGGCCTGTTCGGGCCGGTGTTTGCCGCGACCAAATCGGAGTACGGCATCGAACAGTTCCAGTTCCATGTGGCGCCCGCGACCTCGTTCCTGCGCGTACACCAGCCTGCTAAATTTGGCGACGACCTCTCGGGCTTCCGCAGGACCGTGATCATGGCCAACCAGGAGCACAAGGTCGTGGTCGGCCTCGAGGGCGGCTTGGCCGGGCTCGGTATCCGCGGCGTGGTGCCGATCGCGCAAGCCGGCAAGCATCTCGGCTCGGTGGAGTTTGGCCTGACCTTCGGCCAGTCCTTCCTGGACGACTTCAAGACCAACCGCCATGTCGACATCGCCTTCCATCTCGCGGACGGCGGCGGCTTCAAGCTGTTCGGCGGCACGCTGAAGGGCAAGAGCTTCTTCGATGCGGCCGATTACGGCCGCGCCGCCGGCGGCGACTTCACGATACGACAGGCCAAGCTCGACACCACGCCAGTGGCCGCGCTGCTCGGACCGATCAGGGATTTTTCCGGTAAGTCCCTCGGCGCGGTCGAACTGGTGATGGACAATGCCGACTATGTGGCCTCCGCCGACCGAGCCTGGCTGCTGGCATTCGGCATCGCCGCGCTCGGGCTCGTGCTCGCCGCCATCGTCGGCTATCTCATCGCCCGCAGCATCTCCCGTCCGATCATCTCCATCACCACCGTGATGCGCGAGCTGGCCGACGGACACCTCGATGTCACCGTCCCCGTCGGCAAAGCGAATGACGAGGTCGGCGCGATGGTCAAGGCTGTCGCGGTGTTCCGCGACAACGCCGTCAACTTCAACCGGCTCCAGACCGAACAGGCCGACACCAAGGCGCAATCCGAAGCGGAGAAACGGCGCGCCTTCGCCGCTCTCGCCGACAATTTCGAAGCCAGCATCCGCGACGTCGTCACCACGGTCTCCTCGGCCGCGGTCGAGATGGAGAACACCGCGCGCTCGATGTCTGATATCGTCGAGCGATCGCGGCAGCAGACCGGCACGGTGTCGTCGGCCTCGGCGCTCGCCTCGGAAAATGTGCAGACGGTCGCTGCCGCCGCGGAAGAGCTGTCGTCGTCGATGGCCGAGATCAGCCGGCGCCTTGCGCACGCGACCGCGGTAGTCGGCAAAGCTGCGAGCGACGGGCGACGGTCGAACGAGCGCGTGCAGAGTCTGGCCGACGCTGCGCAGAAAATCGGCGACGTCGTCTCCTTCATCAGCGGCATCGCCGAGCAAACCAATCTGCTGGCACTCAATGCGACGATCGAGGCGGCGCGCGCGGGCGAAGCCGGCCGCGGCTTTGCGGTGGTTGCCTCCGAGGTGAAGGCGCTGGCAACCCAGACCGCCAAGGCGACCGAGGAGATCGGCGCCCAGGTGACGGCGGTACAAGGCGAGACCACCGGCGCAGTGGACGGCATCCAATCGATCTGCGCAACGATCCAGGAAGTCGACGAGATCTCCGCCGCGATTGCCGCCGCCGTCGGCCAGCAGGGCACCGCGACGCAGGAGATCGCGCAGAACGTCCAGCAGGCGGCCGCCCGCACCGGCGAGGTCTCGCAAAACATCGCGGGCGTCACCGCCGGCATCGCCGCGACGGGAACAGCGGCGGAGGAAGTCCTGGGCTCGGCGATCGAGCTGTCGAAACAATCGCAGCGGCTGCGCGATGAGGTGGATCGTTTCCTGGCGCATATTCGCGCGGCGTAGGCGGGGCTACAAACTCAATGTCGTCCTGGAGCTGCGGCGCGACGGCGGGAACTCCGAATCTTCGCCAAACCAGACTCGGTGGCTATGGGTCCTGGCTTTCGCCAGGACGACGTTTGGGAGATAGCTCGCCGCACGCAACCGCCTAGCTCTTTCCTCCTACCATCATGTCGATCGCCCCCTTCACGATCGCCTCGAGCTCCTTCCGCGATACGCGGGCGCGGGAGCGGATGGCAATTGAGTGCACGGTCGCTGAAGCGAGCTGCGCCAGCACGGCGGGATCGGCGCTGTCGGGCAACTCGCCTTTCTCCTTGGCGCGGCGGAAGCAACTCGCAAATGCCTTGTCGAGCTCAGACAGGCCATCCAGCACCATGGCGCGGATGTCGGGATCGCCGACCGCCTCGGAGGCCGCCGTGACCACGGTGAAGCAGCCGCGCGGGCCGGTCTCGCCGGAGAGATAGATGTTCAGCGCGGAGGCGAAGATACGCTCCAGCCGCCGGCGCACGGGCATCTCCTGGCGAAAGATCTCCACCATCGATGCGCGCGCGTCCTCGCGGTAGCGCTGATAGCTCTTGATGTAGAGCTCGCGCTTGTCGCCGAAGGCGCCGTAGAGGCTCGGGCGATTCATGCCGGTGGCCTCGCTGAGATCGTCGAGCGAGGTCGCCGCGAAACCCTGCGTGCGGAACAGGTCGAGCGCCTTGCCAAGCGCGATGTCGGGTTCATAAGCGCGCGGACGGCCGCGGCGTTTAGGCTCCGTGGCAGCAGTTGGCGGCTTCGATTTTTGTACCATTTCGCAATTTAATCCTTGACCGCCTCCATAATATGCAAGACAGTACAAAAATCAATCTGGCCGGGTTGAGCGACACTCCGAATGTCACATCGAAGAATTGCCCAAGGAGGCTCAAGATGGATCTTTATTTCTCGCCGCTCGCCTGTTCGATGGCGAGCCGCGTCGCGCTGTATGAAGCCGGCGCCGAAGCCAATTATCTCGAAGTCGATCCGCCGACCAAGACAGTGCTGAGCGACGGCACTGACTTCCGAACCGTGAATCCGATCGGCCTCGTGCCGACACTGCGCACCGACGAGGGCGTGGTGCTGACCGAAAACGCCGCGATCCTGCAATACATCGCCGACCGCTTCCCGCAATCGGGCCTCGGCGCTGCAGCGGGCATCGATCGCACGCGGCTGCATCAATGGCTCTGCTTCATCGGCACCGAACTGCACAAGGGCCTGTTCATCCCGGTGCTCGACCGCAAGGCGCCGCAGGAAACGAAAGCGTATGCGCTGGAGAAGAACCTGTCGCGGCTGGACTATCTCGACAATTACCTGAAGGGGCGCGACTTCCTGCTCGACCATTTCAGCGTTGCCGACGCCTATCTCATCACGGTCATCAACTGGACCATGGCGACGCCGCCGATCGAGCTCGCGAAATGGCCAAATGTGAAGGCCTATTACGAACGCCTGCGTCAACGGCCGTCGATCGCCAAGGCGATCGCGGAAGAGTTCGAGCTGTACAAGGCCGAGCAGGCGCGGAAGAAGGCCGCGGCGTAAGCTTTGACGATTGAGGCGCCGTCCCGGCTGAGCGGCCGGGGCGGCGCAATCTATCCGTACAGCACCCTCGGGAGGATCGTGACGATGCCGGGCCAGAGCGTCAGCAGCAGAACGAAGCCGACCATGATGAGCAGGTACGGCATCGTGACCCGCGCGATGTAGCCGAGGCCGTCGTCGGTCAAGCCCTGGATCACGAACAGGTTGAAACCAACCGGCGGCGTGATCTGGGCCATCTCGACGGCGAGCACGAGGAAGATGCCGAACCAGATCTCGTCGAAGCCCGCGCCCTTCACGATCGGCAGCACGATCGGCAGCGTCATCACGATCATCGAGAAGCCGTCGAGGAAGCAGCCGAGGATCAGGTAGAAGATAATCAGAACCACGATCAGCATGAAGGGCGATAGCCCCAAGCCTTTCACGAAGGCGGCGACCGCCTGCGGGATTCCGAGGAAGGCCGCGGCGTTGCCGAGGATCGAGGCGCCGAGCACGATCAGTGCGATCATCGAGCAGGTCACGATCGAGCCGATCAGCACGTCGCGGATCACCTGCTGCGACATCGAGCCCTGCGCCCAGGCGACCAGTGCCGCGCCGAGCACGCCGACCGCGGCGGCCTCCGACGGCGTGGCCAGCCCGCCATACATCGAGCCGAGCACGCAGGCGATCAGGAACAGCGCCGGCGCAAGGTCCTTCAGCGCCGCAAAACGTTCGCGCCACGGCACCTGCGAGAGCTTTGCCTCGGACTCCGGCACCAGCGTGCGGTTGAACGTCGTGTGCAGCATCACCCATCCCATGAAGGTGGCCGCCAGCAGGAGGCCGGGCAGCACGCCGGCGGTAAAGAGCTTGAGAATAGAAACGTCGCCGAGCACGCCATAGATGATCATGATGTTGGACGGCGGGATCAAAAAGCCGAGCGTGCCGGCGCCGGCGAGCGAGCCGATCGCGATGTCGCGGGAATAGCCGCGGCGTGTGAGTTCGTTGAGCGACATGCGGCCGATCACCTGCGTCGTCGCCGCCGACGAGCCGGAGATCGCCGCGAAGATGGTGCAGCCGATCACGTTCACATGCAGAAGACGACCCGGCAGAAGCCCTGCCCAGGGCGCGAGCCCCTGGAACAGCGAACGTGACAAGCGGGTGCGAAACAGCAACTCGCCCATCAGGATGAACAGTGGCAACGCCAGCAATTCCTGCGTCGTCAAGATGTTCCAGGCGTATTGCGGCAGCAGCTTGTCGAGCGGGATCGAGCGGAACATCGCCAGCAGCAGCGTCGCAGTGAGCGCAAGCGTCAGGCCGATCCAGACGCCGCAGGCTAGAAGCGCAAACAGGATCGCGAAGAGAGCGACGACTTCAATGGTCATGGAATCCGGTGTCCGCTGGCGCGAGGGCGATCATTCGACGGGCGAGGCCTTCATGCGATGATCCTCCAGCGGCAGGCCGAGCACGGCCTGGATCGCGCGCGCCAGGAACTGGAGCGTCAGCAGCAGCATGCCGAAGGCGACGACGGCCTGCGGAAACCACAGCGGGGTGTCGCTCGAGGTCGAAACCTGGCCGCGCACATAGGCGCCGAAGGCGAACTTCGCCATCGACGATGTCAGGAAGGCCATGAAGGCGAAGCCGGCGGCGGCCGACAGGATTTCGATCGCGCGCTGAAAGGGGGCCGGGACGTTCTTCAGCAGCAGCACGACACGGATATGGCCGCCAACACGCAGGGTCATGGCTGCGCCGAAGGTGAAGGACGCCGCCATCAGATAGGAGGAATACTCCCACGCGATCGAGATCGTGGGCGGAAAGAACGGCAGGAAGTTCGAGAGGAAGCGCGTTGCGACCTCGCACAGCATCAGCAGCGTCAGCATCAAGAGGCAGCCGCCGCCGATCCAGCCGTCCAGCCGGCCAAGACGATCGATGCCGTCGAGCAGGATGCGCAGCGGCGCCGGCGCCGCTGCGTTAAGACTGTGCGGAGCTGCGGGCGAAACGCTGACCACGGCCCGTCCTCAGCGCTTCATTTCGGCGAGATAGGCCCGCACCGGCTTGTCGGCCGCCGGCACGCGCTTGACGAAAGCGTCAAGCTGCGGCGCGGTTTTGGCGCGAATGTCCGTGATCATGGCCTCCGAGACCGGCACCACCTCCATGCCGCCTTCCTTGAGCCGGTTGAGGCTGTCGACGTCGGCCTTGAGCGAGTTCGCCCAGAAGCCCGGCTCCATCTTGGCGGCAATGCCCACGACGAGCTGTTGCTGATCGGCACTCAGCGCCTTCCAGGAATCGAGGTTGACGGTGAGCATCTGCGACGACCAGACGTGATTGGTCGGGTAGATGTATTTCAAGAATTCCCAGAATTTTCCGTCGACGCCCGACACCGCCGAGGTCGATACGCCGGAGACTGCGCCCGACGCCAGCGCCGGGATGGTCTCGCCCCAGGGAATCATCACCGGCGCCATGCCGACCACGGCCAGCATGTCGACGGCGTTCTTGTCGGGCACGCGGATCTTGATGTTCTTCAAGCCGTCGACATCGGCGACCTTGACCTTGAGGTGCAGATACTGCGTCGGCCAGGGCACGATGTAGAGGATCTTCTGGTTGTTGCGCGCGGCGACCTTCTCGTATTCGGGCCGCACATATTTGTGCAGCACCTTCAATTCGTCCATGGAGCCGCAGAGAAAGGGAATGCTTTCGACGCCCATGAAGGGCTCGTCGCCGACCTGCTGGATGTTGAGGACGTCGGCAAGCGGCACCAGGCCGTCGCGCACGGCGCGCAGATGCTCGGGGCCCTTGAAGCCGAGCTGTCCGCCGGCCTTCACGGTGATCGCGACCGAACCGCCGCTCTGCTTCTTCACCTCGTCGGCGAAGGCAAACGCGTTCTGGGTGTGGAAATTGCCGTCGGGCCATACCGTCGACATGTCCCAGCTCACCGTCGCAGCTCGCGCGCGGGTCGAAATGTGGCCGGCTGCGAGCAGTGTCGCTGCGCCCGCTGTAAAATTCCGTCGCGTGATCATTAGGCCCCTCCGTTTGCTACGCGCACGACGCCTGAAGCGTCATCGCGTATGCCCATAAACTGCAACCGCGTTGTCGGCCGACACGAGGCCGCTTTCGATGTCGTCGTTGACGGCTGTCGGCGCGCGCTCCCTGGGATCGCCGATGCCGGCGCCGCCTGGTGTGAGCACCACCAGCCGATCGTCTGGCGGCACCTGCTGAAAGCCTTTTCCACGCAGCTTCTTGCCGGACTTCAGGCCGACATAGCCGGCCTCGCCGTTCTTGCCGCCATCGCGGCCGCGTGGCGGATGATCGATGCGGTCGAACGCCGCCAGAATGTCGAACGGCGCATCGACGCCGCTGCCGACCTCGATGATCTGGCCGAGGCCGCCGCGGGTGCGCCCTGCCCCGCCGGAATCCGGCCGCAGTTCCTTGCGCCAGAAGATCAGCGGCGTCTGCGTCTCGGCGATCTCGACCGGCGTGCCGCGCACACCGCTGGGATAGGCGGTCGCGGACAGCCCATCCTTCGCGAAGCGCGCGCCGGTGCCGCCATTGGAGGTCACCGCCATCGAGAACCCGTAATTGCCGCCGGCGCCCGAGCGGGTCTGTCCGCGCACATTGAGATTCCACAGGCACGAGGTGCCTTCCGCGGGCACGCGCTCGGGAATGATCTGGCGCAGGCAGCCGAACACGACGTCGGGCAGCATCTGGCCGATGATATGGCGCGAGGCGACCGGCGCCGGCTTCGGCGCATTGAGGATTGCGCCAGGGGGAGCCGACACCGTCAGCGGCGAGAGCGAGCCGGCATTGTTCGGGATCTGCGAGGCGACGACGCAGCCGAGACCGAACACGGTGTAGGCGATGGTGTAGGACAGAGGCACGTTGATGCCGAACCTGGACGCGGCCGAGGTGCCGTCGAAATCGACGTGAATGCCCGCGTCCGAGATGGTCAGCGTCGCCTCAAGCGAGACCGGCGCATCATAGCCGTCGACCACCATGGTGTTGCGCCAGGTGCCCTTCGGCAGCTTGGCGATCTCAGCCAGCACGGCCTCGCGCGAGCGGTCGCAAATGTAGTCGCCGAGTGCGTCGAGCGTGTCGATGCCGAACTCGGTCATCATCTCGACCAGGCGCTCGCAGCCGACGTCGTTGCAGCCGGCAAGCGAGTAGGTGTCGCCCTCGGTGTCGATCGGCAGCCGCGTGTTGGTGCGGATCATCGCCATCAGCGTCTCGTTGACGACGCCCCGGTCGATCAGCTTCAGCATGGGGATGTAGAGCCCCTCCATGAACACGTCGGTGGCATCAGGCCCGAAGCCGATGCCGCCGATGTCCATGAGATGGCTGGTGCAGGAAAACAGCGCCACCGGCTTGCCGTCCTTGAAGCAGGGCGTGGTGACGACGAAATCGTTGAGATGGCCGGTGCCCATCCAGGGATCGTTGGTGATGTAAGCGTCGCCCTCCTTCATCGTCTCGATCGGAAAGTGGGCGATGAAGTGCTTGACCGATTCCGCCATCGAGTTGACGTGGCCGGGCGTGCCGGTCACCGCCTGCGCCAGCATCCGGCCCTTGAGGTCGAACACGCCGGCCGAAAGGTCACCGCATTCGCGCACGATCGGGCTGAAGGCGGTGCGGAGCAGCACCTGCGCCTGCTCCTCGACCACGGCGATCAGCCGGTGCCACATGATCTGAAGGTCGATCAGGCTCGCGCCGCTTGCCTTGCTCATGATCAGGCCGCCTTCCGTTCCATGACGATGCTGCCAGCACCATCGATATGGGCATCAAAACTGTTAGAGACGAACGTCGAGGTCTCGTCCTCCGCGATCACCGCGGGACCTGCAATCGTCGCGCCCGGTGCCATGTCTTCACGGCGATAGAGCGGGATCTCGATCACCTCCCCTGCCCTACCATCGAAGAACTTGCGGCTGCCGGTCGCCTTCCCGGCGGGCTTGCGCGTAACGGCCGCGACCATAGCCGGATTGCGCGCCTCGGTCGTCGCGAGCACGGACCAGCTCAACACCTCGATTGCCGCACCCGGGATCGACCGCTCGAACATCGCCGCATAATCCGCCTCGAACTTCTGGCGCAGTCCGGCCAGGTCGGCCGTCGCCAACCGGCGGTTCGGCAGTTCGATCGAGATCTCATGGCCCTGGCCGACATAGCGCATGAAGGCGGCGCGGCGCTCGCGCACCGGCGCACCGGCCGCACCCGTCTCGACCAGCGTACGCGCTTCGGTCACCATCTCCTGGAGCAGGTCGGAAACACCATCGGTGTCGAAATCGTCGAGCCGGACATGACGGCTGCGCACCAGCTCGTAGGCGATCGGAGCCGCAAGGAAGCCAACGGCCGAGCCGACGCCGGCATTGGAAGGGACGATCACGCGGGAGACGCCGATCTTTTCGGCGACGCGCGCCGCATGCAGCGGTGCCGCGCCCCCGAAGGCGATCAGCGTATGCTGACCGACAATCTCGCCGCGCTCGACCGCATGCACGCGGGCCGCACTCGCCATGTTCTCGCAGACGACCTCGTGCACGGCATAGGCCGCAGTCTCCG
Organism: Bradyrhizobium sp. MI1.3; assembly: GCF_055811695.1. Lineage (NCBI taxonomy): Bacteria > Pseudomonadati > Pseudomonadota > Alphaproteobacteria > Hyphomicrobiales > Nitrobacteraceae > Bradyrhizobium > Bradyrhizobium sp. MI1.3. The sequence goes on from NZ_JBVVPQ010000012.1 coordinate 158,149, forward strand.
CCGACAGGCCCAGCGGCTCGCCCACGGCGCGCAGCAGCGCCCGCTTCGAGAGCTCAGAGTCGAGCTTGATCGTTCCACCCGCAAAAGCGTCGGGGTCGATCAGGCCGAGCGCAACGTCGGCATCCGTCACGGCGGGGCGCAGGCCGCCGCGGCCGTAGCAGGCGGGTCCGGGCTCCGAGGAGGCACTCTCGGGGCCGACCGTGACGCGCTTCATCGCGTCGACATGGGCGATCGAGCCGCCGCCGGCGCCGATCTCGACCATCTCGATCACGGGAATCCGCACCGGCAGACCAGAACCTTTCAGGAAGCGCGCGGCGCGATCGACCTCGAACACGCGCGAGGTCTCGGGCTGGTATTTTTCGATCAGGCAGATCTTGGCCGTGGTGCCGCCCATGTCGAAGGACAGCACCTTGCTCTCGCCGAGACGCGCCGCGATCTGCGCCGCGAAAATGGCGCCGCCGGCGGGACCGGATTCGACAAGGCGCACCGGAAAGCGCCGCGCCGTCTCGATCGAGGTGACACCGCCGCCGGAGGTGACGAGATAGATCGCGCCGCGGTACTGCTCGACCTGCAAGGCGTCGGACATGCGGGCGAGATAACCATCGATCAGGGGCTGCACATAGGCGTTGGCCACCGCAGTCGATGTGCGCTCATATTCGCGGATCTCCGGGCACACCGCGGAAGACACGGTCACGGAAATGCCGGGCATCTCCTCGCTGATGATCGCGGCCGTGCGGCGCTCGTGCTCGGGATTGGCGTAGGAGTGCAGGAAGGCGACCGCGACGCTCTCGACATTCAGCGCGCGCAATCGTGGCGCGAGCGCACGCACCGCCGCTTCGTCCAGCGGGAGGCGGACGGCACCGTGGGCGTCGATACGCTCGGGCACGGTGAAGCGCAGGGATCGCGGCGCCAGCGGCTTGGGCTTGTCGATGCTGAGGTCATACTGGTCGTAGCGGCTCTCGGTGCCGATATCGAGCACGTCGCGAAAGCCCTCGGTCGCGATCAACGCCGTCTTGGCGCCGCGACGCTCGATGATGGCATTGGTCGCGAGCGTCGTGCCGTGAATGAAGACGTCGATGTCGCTGATATGGGCGCGCGCATCAGCGAGAATGAGTCGCATGCCGTCCAGCACCGCCTCTTCCGGCCGCTGCGGTGTCGTCAGCAATTTGCGCGTCTTGCGCACCTCGCCCACGTCCAGCACGATGTCGGTGAACGTGCCACCGATATCAACGGCAAGCCGCACCTCGGCTCCCTCAAGCATTCCAAATTCTCCGTGCTGATCGTCAAGACTGAGGACAAAAGCGCAGCAATTTCCATGCCATGGATGACAGGAACATGCTGTGTCCAGCTATTCTGCTTGGCACCCATGCAATAGGCAAGGCGTGTTCGCAGCCCGCGCCATCAGAGCAGGAATGCAAGCGCCGCTTCGCAGCGCTCCTCGACCTTCAGCGTAAGGAGATCATCGGCGCGGGTGCGTCCGAGATTGACCGCAGCGATCGGGATTTGCCGGTGCGCGGCAGCCTGCACGAAGCGGAAGCCGGAATAGACCATCAGTGACGAGCCGACGATGAGCATGGCGTCGGCCTGCGCCAGATGATCCTGCGCGGTAGCGACCACGTCGCGCGGGACGTTCTCGCCGAAGAATACGACATCGGGCTTGAGAATGCCGCCGCAGGCTTCGCAAGGAGGCACCTTGAATGACGAAAAATCCGCATGCTCCAGGTCCGCATCACCGTCGGGTGCATCGGCGGCATCGAGCGTCAACCATTCCGCATTGGCGCCGCCGAGCATCTCCTGGAATTCGCTCCGCGGCGTCTTCGCTCCGCAGCCCATGCAGCGGACCAGATCGAGCCGGCCATGCAGGTCGATCACCTGGCGGTGGCCGGCGGATTGATGCAGCCGGTCGACGTTCTGGGTCAGCAGCATTCCGCAACGCCCGCTCGCCTCGAGCCGGGCAAGCGCGTGATGCGCATCGTTCGGCCTCGCCTGGCCGAACCGCCGCCAGCCGATCAGGCTGCGCGCCCAATAGCGCCGACGCGTATGCTCTTCCGACATGAAAGCCTGGAAGTTCACGGGCTGGGTCCGCTTCCAATTGCCGTGACTGTCGCGATAATCGGGAATGCCCGAATTGGTGCTGCAGCCGGCGCCGGTCAGCACGAACAGATTTTCGTGCCGGCCGACGAAATCGCGGAGCGGATGATTTGTCATGGCGCAGATGTAGTCTGCTGCGCTCGGTTTTGCCAGATGGGCCAGGACGCCCGCTAGCTCGCCCAGTTGTCGCGAAACTCGGGAAACAGCGTCAGACCTCCACAGGCGTAGATGGTCTGGCCGGTGATGTAGCTGGCTTCATCGGAGGCGAGGAAGGCGAACACGGCCGCGATCTCTTCCGGCGTGCCGACGCGGCCGAGCGGAATGTGGCTGGTGACCACACTGCGCTTTTCCGGATCGCCGGTCCAGGCCGCGTTGATCGGGGTGTCGATCGCGCCGGGACCTACCGCATTGACGCGAATGCCACGGCTCGCGAATTCCAGCGCCAGCGTGCGCGTCAGATTGGCCATGCCGCCCTTGCTGATGGAATAAGCGAGATAGCCGGGTTTCGGGATGATCTGGTGCACGCTGGAGCAATTGATGATGCTGCCGCCTGCGCCGCGCGCCACGAAATGCGCGAGCGCCTTCTGGGCGCAGAATACGGCGCCGTTGAGATTGACGTCGATGATGCGGCGATAGGTTTCGATGTCGAGCGACTCGCTCGGCGATTCCCGCTGGAAGCCGGCATTGTTGACGAGGCAGTCGAGGCGCTTCCAGCGCGCCAAAACCATCTCGAACATCGCCGCGACCTCCTGCTCATTGCTCACGTCGGCCTTGACGATTGCATGATCGAGCCTGCCGTGGCCCCGATCGCTCGATGCCGTCCGTGCCAGCGCGAGCGTCTCCTCGGCCTTTTCAGGGTGATCGACATAGTTGATGGCGACGGTCGCACCTTCCTGCGCGAGCCGGATTGCGACGGCACGGCCAATGCCTTGGGAGGCGCCGGTCACCAGCGCGTACTGGCCGACAAGACGCGAGTGAAACGAGGTCGAGCGATCGGTTTGTGGCATGGGTTCTCTCCGGGATGCCCTGATCAGCGACGGAACCGGCCTTTTGTTCCATCCCTCAGCGCATCGCTGCGATTCATTCAGCGCGGCGCGCGAATGGCGATGTCAAAATTTGGTACAGGATGATGGCGCCAAAGGTTGCGGTGCCGATCCCGCCGATGGTGAAGGCACCGAATTTGAGCGTGAGGTCTCCGGCGCCTGCGGTGAGCGCGACCGCGACGGTGATCAGGTTTGCCGGACTTGAGAAGTCGACCTTGTTCTCGACCCAGATCCGGCCGGCCATCGCGGCGATCAATCCGAACAGCACGATCGAGAGTCCACCGATGACAGGGCCCGGGATCGACAGGACCAGCGCGCCGAACTTCGGCGAGAAGCCGAGCACGATCGACACCAGGGCCGCGAAGGCAAACAGCAAGGTCGAATAGACCTTCGTCGCCGCCATGACGCCGATGTTTTCAGCATAGGTGGTAACGCCGGTGCCGCCGCCGCAGGCCGCCACGATGGTCGCGAGGCTGTCGGCGAGCAAGGCGCGGCCGAGATAGTCATCGAGGCTCCGGCCCGTCATGGCGCCGACTGCCTTGATGTGACCGAGGTTCTCGGCGACGAGGATGATCGCGACCGGCGCGATCAGAACGATCGCATCGGTCTGGAAGGTCGGCGTGGTAAAACTCGGCAGGCCGATCCACGGCGCGGCCGAAACTTGCGTGAAGTCGATCGGCTTGCCGAAGCCAAAGCCGTTCGCGAACAGCAGGTACAAAAGATATCCGCCGATCGCGCCGAGAATGATCGGCAGGCGGCGCCACAGGCCAGGCGCGCCAACGGCAACCACGCCGATGATCAGAACGGTCGCGAGCCCGATTCCCGTGTCGAACGCATTGGCGCTCACGGCCTTCACCGCCACCGGCGCGAGATTAAGGCCGATCGCGGCGACCACGGCGCCGGTGACGGCCGGCGGCAACAGCTTCTCGATCCAGCCAACCCCCGACCACATCACGATCAGCGCGATCACGCCGTAGAGGACGCCGGCTCCGACGATGCCGCCAAGCGCAACCGACAGGTTCGGGTTCGGCCCGTGCCCAACGTAACCGGTCGCGGCGATCACGACCGCGATGAACGCGAAGCTCGAGCCGAGATAGCTCGGCACGCGCCCCGCGACGATGACGAAGAAGATCAGCGTGCCGATGCCGGAAAACAGCACCGCAACATTGGGATCGAACCCCATCAGCAGCGGCGCGATGATCGTCGAGCCCGACATTGCGACGCAATGCTGGAGACCGGAGACCACGGTCTGGCCAAGCGGCAGCCGCTCCTCGGGCATGATCACGCCGGAGGACTTCAGAGTCCAATGCGGGAAATAGCCTTGCGCTCGCTCGTCGGAGCCCGTTGCAATCGGCATGTTCCCCCCAGTTGCGGTGCAGCGACCGATCTTCGTGCGAACAGACAAAAATGTGATTGTCGCTTCTGCAGCGGCCATCACATGATGCAAATCAAACAAGATCAATACGTTCCGGGGCCTATTCTATGACACAGATCGCGATCCAGCCAGCCATCCACCGGCGGCACCAGCCCTGGTACAAGATCCTCTACATCCAGGTGCTGATCGCGATCGTGCTCGGGGTGCTCGTCGGCTATTTCTATCCCGATCTCGGCAAGGCCCTGAAGCCGCTCGGTGACGGTTTCATCGCGCTGATCAAGATGATGATCGCGCCGGTGATCTTCTGCACGGTGGTGCACGGCATCTCCTCGATGGGCGACCTCAAGCGCGTCGGCCGGGTCGGGCTGAAGTCGCTGATCTATTTCGAGACCGTCTCGACCGTGGCGCTCGCGGTCGGCCTGCTGGTCGGCGAGGTGCTCCAGCCCGGACATGGCTTCAATATCGATCCCGCCACGATCGACCCGAAATCGGTGGCGACCTACGTCACCAAGGCCAAGGAAGAAGGCATCGTCGCCCATCTGATGGCGATCATCCCCGACAGCTATCTGGGCGCCATCGCACGCGGCGATCTGTTGCAGGTGCTGCTGATCTCGATCCTGTCGGGCTTCGCCATCGCCTTTCTCGGCAAGGCCGGCGAGCCCATTGCGGAAGCGATCGACAAGGCCGCAAAGATGTTCTTCGGCATCATCCGCATCATCGTGCGCGTCGCCCCGATCGGGGCGTTCGGCGCGATGGCCTTCACCGTCGGCGCCTACGGCCTCGGTTCGCTGCTCAACCTGGCCGCCCTGATCGGTACGTTCTATCTCACCAGCATGCTGTTCGTGCTGGTCGTGCTGGGGGCGATCGCAAGGCTCGCCGGCTTCTCGATCCTGCGCTTCATCGCCTACATCAAGGACGAGCTCCTGATCGTGCTCGGCACCTCGTCGTCGGAGACGGTGCTGCCGCAGATGATCCAGAAGATGGAGCATCTCGGCGCCTCGCGTTCGGTGGTCGGCCTCGTCATTCCAACCGGCTACAGCTTCAACCTCGACGGCACCAACATCTACATGACGCTGGCGACGCTATTCCTGGCGCAGGCGACCAATACCCATCTGACCATCTGGCAGGAGCTCGGCATTCTCGGCATCGCCATGATCACCTCGAAGGGCGCCTCGGGCGTGACCGGGGCGGGCTTCATCACGCTCGCGGCAACGCTCTCGATCGTGCCGGACATCCCGATCCAGTCGATCGCGATCCTGGTCGGCATCGACAAGTTCATGAGCGAGTGCCGCGCGCTCACCAATCTGATCGGTAACGGTGTCGCCTGCGTCGTCATCAGCATCTCCGAAGGCGAGCTCGACCGTGATGCGCTGCACGACGCCATGGCCCATCCGCTGGAGATGGGTGAGGCGCTTGAACCGGGCGGCAGCGCCGCCTCCTAAGCCGCGCAGGTTTGGCGGAGTCCGGTTCCAACGCGGTAGTTTCCCGGAGTGGTAAATTGGCGCAACGCGAGTCACAACTGCTGCGTTGGGATCACGGATTGATAGTCATTTTTTTCACCCGACGCGCTGGGGGCAGGGCGTCGGGTTTTTGTTAATCAACGATGGGCAGCGGACTTAGCCGGCCAGTTCGACCCTGCGCGTGATCCCGATCGCCTGCAAGAACGCCTCGTCATGACTGACGACGAGCAGCGCGCCGTCATAGGCCCTCAAGCCCGCTTCGACGGCTTCGATTGCCTCAATGTCCAAATGATTGGTCGGCTCGTCGAGGATCAGCAAGGACGGCGGCATCGCTCCGCCCAGCACGCAGGCGAGGCCGGCGCGAAACATCTGCCCGCCGCTCAAATGTCCTACGATCTGCAAGGCGGCATCGGCGCGAAACATGAACCGGGCCAGCGCGGCATGGCATTCATTTGCACCCGCCTTCGGATGGAAGCGCCTGAAATTGTCCAGGATAGAGACCGCGGGATCGAGCAGGCTGACCTTCTGATCGAACAGCGCAAGGTCGGGCCTGACCCGCACGGTGCCGGAGAGCGGACGTAGTTCGCCAGCGATGAGTTTCAGCAGCGTCGTCTTGCCGGAACCGTTGGGCCCGACAATTGCCAAGCGCTCCGGACCGACGATCGCGAGCGATAGCTCGCGCAAGACTTCCCGGTCCGGCCGATAGCCGGCACTGACACAATCGAGCCAGACTACCTCCCTGCCGGCCGGCAGCTGAGTCGAGGGCAGCTTCACCGACAGCGGCTGAAGAATCTCGATGCGGCGCCGCGCCCTATCGACGGCCTCAAGCGCATCCGCACGCCGCCGCTCGGCGATCCGCGCGTTCTTGCCGCCGGTGTCTTCGCTACGGTCCTTGCGCGCGCCGGCCAGGATGCGCGGCATGTCGCCCTTGGTGCGTTTCTTCTTACCGCCGCTGTCCTTGCGCGCTTTCCTCTCCGCAGCCTCCTGCGTCTTCCCCTCGATCGCGGACAGCCGCCTCTCGGCATGCGCGAGGTCGTGCCCGACAGCGCGAGCGCGGCAGCTTTCTGCTCGCAATAACTGCTCCAATTGCCGCCGTATCGCGCGGCTCCGAGCGACGTCAGCTCGACAATCGCATCCATGGTTTCGAGCAGGCTCCGATCGTGGCTGACGACAATCGCCCCACCGCGCCAGGACGCAAGGAAATCGATCACGGCCTTGCGCCCCTCCCGATCGAGATTGTTGGTGGGCTCGTCGAGCAGCAGGAAATCCGGCTCCGCAAAGATCAGCGCGGCGAGACGAACCCGCGTGACCTGGCCGCCCGACAGGCTGCCGAGCTCGAGCTCCGGAGCGACATCGAACCCGATGCGCGCAAGGGCGGATGCAAGCCGCGTTTCGAGGGTCCAATCGACCTCGGTGACCTCCTCAGCCGAGGCATCCCCGCGCGCGGCACGGCGAAGGAGATCGAGCGCGGCTCGCACAACGAACAGATCGATCACCTTCGCGCCCGCAAGCGGCTGGACATCCTGCCGCAGCAGACCGACAGTTCCATTGACGGCAATGCGCCCCGACTGGGGGATGTGCTCGCGCAAAATCGCTGCAAGCAGCGTCGTCTTCCCGACGCCGTTGCGGCCGACGAGGCCGGTCCGCTCGGCGCCGAACGTCAGATCGATATTGGAAAAAAGAGAGCGGCCGTCAGGCGTGGACAGCGACAGGTTGGACAGGATGATTGAAGCAGGCATGGAATTCCCCGTGAGCAAGGCAGGTCGGCTTTGCGGTCGGGGTAAAATCCATGGCTCTCGAATATCCTGTTTGAGGAGCTTCTAACTAGTCCCATCGAAGCGCGAGATCAAGGCGAGGCTCGCAGGGACGACAGCGCGCGGGAGTGCTGACGTGCCCGCCGGCCTGCGCGATCAGCCCTTGAGCGCGGTGACCACGACCTCGATCAGCGCGCTGCCGCCGAGATCGGCGACGCCGACGGTGGCACGGGTCGGCAGATTGTCGCCGAAGAACTCGGTCCAGACCGCGTCCATCTCCTTCTTCTTGGAAAGATCCGTGACAAAGATCGAGGTGCTCACAACGCGCGACTTGTCGGTGCCCGCTTCCTTCAGATAGCCCGCGATCTTGCCGAGGATGTTGCGGGTCTGCTCGCCCATCGACACCGAGGTGTCGTCGGCGATGGTGCCGCCAATGAAGACGAAGCCGTTGGCTTCGACGGCGCGGTGCATGATGGGCGTGCGGATGCTGCGGGTGATGCTCATGATGTCCTCTTGTTGCTAGAGCGTGGAGGGATGGAAACGGTCGATGCCGAGATCGCCGATGCGGGTCTGGGTGCCGCCATTGACAATCAGCTCCGCCATGACGGCGCCCGCGCCGGGGCCGAGCTGGAAACCGTGGAGCGAGAAGCCGAACTGGTGATAGAGGCCCTTGTGGCGGCTGCTCGGTCCGAACACGGGCAGATCGTCCTTGGTCTTGGCCTCGATGCCGGCCCAGGCCCGCATGATCGTCGCGTCGCGCATGACCGGGAACAGCTCGAACACGGTGCGGGCGCTCGTCGCGAGGCTCTTCCAGTCCAGCACGGTCTCGTTGCGATCTCGGTACGGCGTTGCCAGATGGCCGCCGCCGATCAGCACCGTGCCGTTCCTGAATTGCTTGAATGACAGTTTGCGACCGCGCAGGATCACGACCGGGTCGATGAAATGCGGCACGCGCGAGGTGATCATCAGCATCGGCGCAACTGTCTCGACCGGAACGGGCTCACCGAGCGCGGCTGCGATGGTCCCGGCCCAGGCGCCGGCGGCATTGACGAGCACGGGCGCGGCAAAGCTCTCGGCGCCGACATCGACATGCCAGAGGCCATCGGTGTGCCGGATGTTCGTGGCGGCAATGCCCTCGCGCACGGTCGCACCGAGCTGCCCGGCCTTGCGCCGGAACGCCGTCGTCGCCTGCGCGGGATTGGCTGCACCGTCGCGGCGCGAGACCACGCCGCCGGGACAGGTCTCGGCGACCGCAGGCACGAGGCGCCGCAGCTCGGCCGCATCGATCAGCTCCTCATGGGTGAAGCCGAGCGCGTTGAGCTCGGCCACACGTGCACGGCAGGCCGCGAGTTCCTCCTCGTTCTCTGCGACGAGAACCTGGCCATAGCTCTCGAAGCTGCAATCGTCGTCGAGGAGATCGGTGATCTTCTCCCAGATTCCCATCGAGCGGATCGAAAGCGGGATTTCGGGGATGTGCCGCGCAAGCTGGCGCACGCCGCCGGCGTTGACGCCGGAGGCGTGCCGGCCGGCATAGTCCTTCTCGATCAGCACCGGCTTCAGGCCGGCAAGACACAGATGCAGCGCAGTCGAGCACCCGTGGATGCCGCCGCCGACGACGATCGCATCCACGTTTTTAGTCATCCGCGCACCACCGCCTTGATGTCGTCTTCGCTCTTTGGAACCGCGGCAAGCTCGGCGAGCGTGATCGGCTTGACCGGCGCGCGCAGCCGGTAATAGCCGATCTCCTGCGGGCTCTTGCCTCGTGCCTGCGCCATCAGCTCGGTGACGGTGAGGCCGCAGAGCCGACCCTGGCACGGACCCATGCCGGTGCGGCGATAGGCCTTGAGCTGGTTCGGCCCGGTCGCGCCGATCGCGACGGCGTCGAGAATATCCTTTGCGGTGACCTCCTCGCAGCGACAGACGATGGTGTCGCCCGCGGGAATGCGAAACTGCTGCGCCGGACGGAACAGCGTGTCCAGGAAAACGCGGCCACGCTCGGCCTTGGCGAGATCGGCGCGGAGCGTCGCCATCGTCGCAAGCTTTGTCGCCGCCGCAGGCGCCAACGCCTCCACTGCCGCGCGCGCCCCGCTGCGGGCCCCCCCCCCCGCGGGGTTGGCGCCCCCCCTGCCGGCCCCCGCGCCCGCGCGGCGAAAGGCCGG